>NZ_JBFAUP010000017.1:0-181171 GCF_040679335.1 Streptomyces sp. NPDC052299
CGCGCCGGACAGGCCGCGGGCCTCGACGTCGACGCGTTCGCACCCCGGCTGTCCTTCTTCTGGGCGATCGGCATGAACTTCTTCATGGAGATCGCAAAGCTGCGCGCCGCCCGCCTGCTCTGGGCCAAGCTCGTGCAGCAGTTCGACCCGAAGAACGCCAAATCACTCTCGCTGCGCACCCACTCCCAGACATCGGGCTGGTCGCTGACCGCGCAGGACGTGTTCAACAACGTCACCCGCACCTGTGTGGAGGCGATGGCCGCCACGCAGGGGCACACGCAGTCGCTGCACACCAACGCCCTGGACGAGGCGCTGGCCCTGCCCACCGACTTCTCCGCACGCATCGCCCGCAACACCCAGCTCCTCCTCCAACAGGAGTCCGGCACCGGCCGCGTCATCGACCCCTGGGGCGGCAGCGCCTACGTCGAAAAGCTCACCTACGACCTCGCGCGGCGGGCCTGGCAGCACATCGAGGAGGTCGAAGCCGCAGGCGGCATGGCCAAGGCCATCGACGCGGGCATCCCCAAGCTCCGCATCGAGGAGGCCGCCGCCCGCACCCAGGCCCGCATCGACTCCGGCCGCCAACCCGTCATCGGCGTCAACAAATACCGCGTCGAAACCGACGAGCAGATCGACGTCCTCAAGGTCGACAACACCTCCGTACGCGCCCAGCAGATCGAGAAGCTGCGCCGGCTGCGCGAAGAACGCGACGAACAAGCGTGCCAGGACGCTCTGCGCGCGCTGACCGCCGCCGCCGAGCGCGACCCGGGCCCCGGCCTGGAGGGCAATCTGCTGGCCCTGGCCGTGGACGCGGCCCGCGCCATGGCGACCGTGGGCGAGATCTCGGACGCACTGGAAAAGGTCTATGGCCGGCACGCGGGCCAGATCCGTACGATCTCCGGTGTGTATCGCAACGAGGCAGGGGAGTCGCCGTCCGTGGACCGCACCCGCGCACTGGTCGACGCGTTCGAGGAGGCGGAGGGGCGGCGTCCGCGCATCCTGGTCGCCAAGATGGGCCAGGACGGGCACGACCGCGGCCAGAAGGTCATCTCCACCGCCTTCGCCGACCTGGGCTTCGACGTGGACGTCGGCCCGCTCTTCCAGACCCCGGGCGAGGTCGCCCGACAGGCGGTCGAGGCGGACGTGCACATCGTGGGCGTCTCGTCCCTGGCCGCCGGCCACCTCACCCTCGTCCCCGCGCTCCGCGAGGAGCTGGCAGCCGAGGGCCGCGAGGACATCATGATCGTGGTGGGCGGAGTGATTCCGCCGCAGGACGTGGACGCGCTCCTGGAGGCGGGTGCCGCGGCCGTGTTCCCGCCCGGGACGGTGATCCCCGAAGCGGCCCACGACCTGGTGACGCGGCTCGGTTCCGCGCTCGGCCACGAGCTGTGAGCCGCTGAGCGATGGCCCCGAGGATCGATCTCGACAGTTATGTGAAGGGCGTGCTCGACGGGAAGCGCGCGCACATCGCGCGCGCCATCACCCTGGTCGAGTCCACCCGGCCCGACCACCGGGCGCTCGCCCAGGAGCTGCTGCGCCGGCTGCTGCCGCACTCGGGCCACGCCCGGCGCGTCGGCATCAGCGGGGTGCCCGGGGTCGGCAAGTCGACGTTCATCGACGCGCTCGGCACCATGCTCACGGGGCTCGGGCACCGGGTCGCCGTGCTGGCCGTCGACCCTTCGTCCAGCCGGACGGGCGGCTCCATCCTGGGCGACAAGACCCGGATGGAGCGGCTGGCGGTGGACCCGAACGCCTTCGTTCGCCCCTCCCCCACCGCCGGCACGCTGGGCGGGGTGGCGAAGGCGACCCGCGAGTCCGTCGTGGTGATGGAGGCGGCGGGCTACGACGTGGTGCTGGTGGAGACCGTCGGTGTCGGCCAGTCGGAGACCGCGGTCGCCAACATGGTCGACACGTTCCTGCTGCTGACCCTGGCGCGGACGGGCGACCAGTTGCAGGGCATCAAGAAGGGCGTCCTGGAGCTCGCGGACGCCATCGCGGTCAACAAGGCGGACGGCCCGCACGAGCGCGACGCGCGGGCCGCCGCCCGTGAACTCGCGGGCGCGCTGCGGCTGATGCACCCGGCGGACGCGGTGTGGACCCCGCCGGTCCTGACGTGCAGCGCCCGCGAGTCGACCGGTCTCGACACGCTGTGGGAGCGGCTGGAACAGCACCGGGCGCTGCTGGAGTCGACCGGCCGGCTCGCCGCCAAGCGCAGCGAGCAGCAGGTGGACTGGGCCTGGACGATGGTGCGCGACGAACTCCTGGAGAGCCTGCGCGGCCATCCCGGGGTGCGGGCGCTGGCACCGGACCTGGAGCGCCGGGTGCGGGAGGGGACGCTCCCGGCGACGCTGGCCGCCGAGGAGATCCTTGCCGCGTTCCGGGGACCGGGCCCGACGGTCTGAGCGGCCGCCGCCCGCCGTGCCCGGTCACATCCGGGTGTGGAGGGCGGCGGTGTGCTTCCGGACCTGTTCCGGGGTGAGGTAGCTGTCGGTGTACTCGAAGTCCCGCAGGGTCGCCGGCTTGCGCATCTGGAAGCCGGTGCGGACGAAGTCGTCCCCGGCGGTGGCGTTGATCAGCCAGTTCGCCATGACCCGGGCCTTGGCCACGTTGGTGCGCAGCGCCGTCCAGTGGTATCCGCGCGCCACGGCCTGGGCGCTGATGCCGTGCAGCTCGATCCCGAGGGGCTTGGACACGGCGTCCTTGCCGCCGAGGTCCACGACGAGCCCCAGGTCCTTGTGGACGTACGGCTGAAGCGGCTGGTTGCGCAGCTTGGCGAGGATGTTGTCGGCGAGTTTGCGGCCTTGGCGCAGCGCGTGCTGGGCGGTGGGCGGGCAGATCGCGCCGTCGCCCTTGGCCAGGTCGGGCACGGCGGCCACGTCGCCGAGTGCGAAGATCCCGTCGTGACCCGGCAGCACCATCTCGGGCGTGACGGCGAGCCGCCCCTTCACGGTCTCCGCGTCGAAGGTGCCGACCAGCGGGCTGGCGGCGACCCCGGCGGTCCAGATCAGCGTCCGGCAGGGCAGCACCCGGCCGTCGGTGAACGTCACGGTGTCGGGCCCCGCCTCGGCGACGGACACGCCGAGCGACACCTCGATGCCCCGGTCGCGCAGCACCTTGAGGGCGCTGGCACCCAGCTTGTCGCCCAGCTCGGGCATGAGCTTCGGGGCGATGTCGATCAGGTGCCACTTGACGAGCTTCGGGTCGAGGCGGGGGTAGTGCCGCAGCGCGTTGGTGGTCAGCCGCTGCAGGCAGGCCGCGGTCTCGGTGCCCGCGTACCCGCCGCCGACCACGACGAACTGGAGCCGCGACGCCCGCTCCTCCTCGTCGTCGCTGGCGTCCGCGAGGTCGAGCTGCGCGATGACGTGGTCGCGTACGTAGGCGGCCTCGGCCAGCGTCTTCATGCCGCGGGCGTGGTCGAGGAGGCCGGGGATGTCGAAGGTCCGGGTGACGCTGCCGGGGCTGAGGACGAGGTGGTCGTACCGTTCGTTGACGACCTCGTCGGTGATCTTGCGGATCACGCACACCTTCGCCTCGGGGTCCACGCCGATGGCCCCGCCGGGAATGATCCGGGTGCGGTGGCGGCTGCTGCGGCGCAGCGAGAGCGCGACGGACTGCGGGGTCAGCACCCCGGACGCCACCTGGGGCAGCAGGGGCAGGTAGAGCTGGTACGAGAACGGCGCGACGAGCGTGATGTCCGCTTCCCCGGGGCGCAGCCCCCGCTCCAGACGGCGTACGCACTCGACCCCGGCGAAACCGGCTCCGACTACGAGAATCCTGGGTCGTGCCACAGTGATCGTCCCTTCTGGGGGTCTGCACGGTCGTCCGTTCGCCTGCCCCGTCACACGCGCCCGTCACCTCTCATCTTCACGACCGCGAGGCGAGTGCGCCTGCTGGGAAGGCAGAACGGACGACCGTGCCGGATCATCTGGCCAGGTACGTGACCACCCCGCAGGCGCCGCCCGCCGCGCCCGCGCAGACCACGGCGGCCGCGACACAGCGGGCCCGCAGCCTGCGGTAGCGCTCGGTGTACTCACCGCGCAATTGCAGGGCGCGGGCGGAGATCCGTGCCAGCACCACCCGGGATTCGGCGGTGCGCTCGGCGGTGTAGACGCGCTCCACGTCCTCGCGCTGGGCAGTGGTGAGCCAGGGCAGCTGGTCCGTGAAGCGCCGGGCGAGCCTGCGTGCCTGCTCGACCTCGGCGTTCCACAGCAGATAGCCCTCCATCCTGGCCAGGCCGCGGGCGCTCTCGGTGGCCGGGTCGGACGGTGCCCGTCCCTCCTCGCCGCTCACTCGTGCTTGTCCCCCGGCGCCACCGTCACGGAGGTGTGCGGCTTCGTGGCGGTCTCCTCCAGCTCGCGCACGGCGGGGTGGTGGAGGTCGAAGGCCGGGGATTCGGAGCGGATGCGGGGCAGGGTGACGAAGTTGTGCCGCGGCGGCGGGCAGGAGGTGGCCCACTCCAGCGAGCGGCCGTAGCCCCACGGGTCGTCCACCTCGATCTTCTTGCCGTACTTGGCGGTCTTCCAGACGTTGTAGAGGAAGGGCAGCATCGACAGGCCCAGCAGGAAGGACGAGACGGTCGAGATGGTGTTCAGCGCGGTGAAGCCGTCCGACGCGAGGTAGTCCGCGTACCTGCGGGGCATGCCCTCCGCGCCGAGCCAGTGCTGCACCAGGAACGTGCCGTGGAAGCCCACGAACAGCGTCCAGAAGGTCATCTTGCCGAGCCGCTCGTCCAGCATCTTGCCGGTGAACTTCGGCCACCAGAAGTGGAACCCGGCGAACATGGCGAAGACCACGGTGCCGAAGACGACGTAGTGGAAGTGCGCGACCACGAAGTACGAGTCGGAGACGTGGAAGTCGAGCGGCGGGGATGCCAGGATCACCCCGGTCAGGCCGCCGAAGAGGAACGTGACGAGGAAGCCGATCGACCAGAGCATCGGTGTCTCGAAGGACAGCGAGCCCTTCCACATCGTGCCGATCCAGTTGAAGAACTTCACCCCGGTGGGCACCGCGATGAGGAACGTCATGAAGGAGAAGAACGGCAGCAGCACCCCGCCGGTGACGTACATGTGGTGCGCCCACACCGTGATCGAGAGCCCGGCGATGGCGGTCGTCGCGGCCACCAGACCGATGTAGCCAAAGATCGGCTTGCGGCTGAAGACCGGGATGATCTCGGAGACGATCCCGAAGAACGGCAGGGCGATGATGTACACCTCTGGATGGCCGAAGAACCAGAAGAGGTGTTGCCACAGCAGGGCGCCGCCGTTGGCCGCGTCGAAGACGTGCGCACCGAACTTGCGGTCCGCCTCCAGCGCCAGGAGCGCGGCGGCGAGGACCGGGAAGGCCAGCAGGACCAGCACACCGGTCAGCAGGACGTTCCAGGTGAAGATCGGCATGCGGAACATCGTCATGCCCGGCGCGCGCATGCAGATGATCGTGGTGATGAAGTTGACCGAACCGAGGATCGTGCCGAAGCCGGAGAAGGCCAGACCCATGATCCACAGGTCTCCGCCGATCCCGGGCGAGCGGACCACGTCGGTGAGCGGCGAGTAGGCGAACCAGCCGAAGTCGGCTGCGCCGTTGGGGGTGAGGAAGCCCGCCACCGCGATGAGCGAGCCGAAGAGGTACAGCCAGTAGGCCAGCATGTTCAGCCGGGGGAACGCCACGTCGGGCGCGCCGATCTGGAGCGGCATGATCCAGTTCGCGAAGCCGGCGAACAGGGGCGTCGCGAACATCAGCAGCATGATCGTGCCGTGCATCGTGAACGCCTGGTTGAACTGCTCGTTCGACATGATCTGCATGCCCGGGCGGGCGAGCTCGGCGCGCATGAACAGGGCGAGCAGCCCGCCGCCGAGGAAGAACGCGAACGAGGTGATCAGGTAGAGCGTGCCGATCGTCTTGTGGTCGGTGGTGGTCGCCCACTTGATGACGACGTTGCCGGGTTCCCGGCTGCGTACCGGCAGCTCGTTGGAGTACGACTCCTCGTCCTCGGCCGTACCTGGTGTGCCCGTCGTCGTCACGGGGCCGCTCCTTCGCTTGTGCGTCCGTGTTACCGGATGCAGCAAAGCAGCGAAGCGGGCCCGCGGCGCGGCCCGGCACCCGCCGGGGCCCGACATTCACCCGTCAGGGGGGGTTACGGAACGCCGACGCCCCGGCGCGGCGGAGCCGGCCGGGGCGTCGGGTGACCTACGGGTCAGGCGAGGCTCGCGATCGCCTGGTTGAACGTCGCGGACGGACGCATGACGGCCGCGGCCTTGGCCGGGTCGGGCTGGTAGTAGCCGCCGATGTCGGCCGGCTTGCCCTGGACGGCGATCAGCTCGTCCACGATCGTCTGCTCCTGCTCGGACAGCGTCTTGGCCAGCGGGGCGAACGCGGTGGCGAGCTCGGCGTCGTCGGTCTGCTGCGCCAGCTCCTGGGCCCAGTACAGGGACAGGTAGAAGTGGCTGCCGCGGTTGTCGATGCCACCGAGGCGGCGGGAGGGCGACTTGTCCTCGTTGAGGAACGTGGCCGTGGCCCGGTCCAGCGTGTCGGCGAGGACCTGGGCGCGGGCGTTGCCCGTGGTCTGCGCGAGGTGCTCGAAGCTGACGGCGAGGGCCAGGAACTCGCCCAGGCTGTCCCAGCGCAGGTAGTCCTCCTTGACCAGCTGCTGGACGTGCTTCGGCGCGGAGCCGCCGGCGCCCGTCTCGAAGAGGCCGCCGCCGTTCATCAGCGGGACGACGGAGAGCATCTTCGCGCTGGTGCCGAGCTCCAGGATCGGGAAGAGGTCCGTCAGGTAGTCGCGGAGCACGTTGCCGGTGACGGAGATGGTGTCCTCGCCGCGGCGGATGCGCTCCAGGGAGAAGGCGGTGGCCTTCTCCGGGGTCATGATCTCGATCTGCAGACCCTCGGTGTCGTGGTCGGCGAGGTACGTCTTGACCTTCTCGATGAGCTTCGCGTCGTGCGCGCGGTCCTCGTCGAGCCAGAAGACGGCCGGGTTGCCGGTCGCGCGGGCGCGGGTGACGGCGAGCTTGACCCAGTCCTGGATCGGCAGGTCCTTGGTCTGGCACATGCGGAAGATGTCGCCGGCGCCGACGGCCTGCTCCAGCACCGCGTTGCCCGCGGCGTCCACGACGCGGACGGTGCCGGTGACGGGGATCTCGAAGGTCTTGTCGTGGCTGCCGTACTCCTCGGCCTTCTGCGCCATGAGGCCGACGTTGGGCACGGAGCCCATCGTGGCCGGGTCGAAGGCGCCGTTGGCGCGGCAGTCGTCGATGACGACCTGGTAGACACCGGCGTAGCTGCTGTCCGGCAGGACGGCGATGGTGTCGGCCTCGTTGCCGTCCGGGCCCCACATGTGGCCGGAGGTGCGGATCATGGCCGGCATGGAGGCGTCGACGATGACGTCGCTGGGGACGTGCAGGTTGGTGATGCCCTTGTCGGAGTCGACCATGGCGAGGGCGGGGCCCTCGGCGAGCTCGGCCTCGAAGGACTCCTTGATCTTCGCGCCCTCGGGCAGGGACTCCAGGCCCTTGAGGATGCCGCCCAGCCCGTCGTTCGGGGTCAGGCCGGCCGCGGCGAGCGCGTCACCGTACTCGGCGAAGGTCTTCGGGAAGAAGGCGCGCACGACGTGGCCGAAGATGATCGGGTCCGAGACCTTCATCATCGTGGCCTTGAGGTGCACGGAGAACAGGACGCCCTCGGCCTTGGCGCGGGCGATCTGGGCGGTGATGAACTCGCGCAGGGCGGCGACGCGCATGACGGACGCGTCCACGACCTCGCCCGCGAGGACCGGTACGGACTCGCGCAGGACGGTGGTGGTGCCGTCGTCGCCGGCGAGCTCGATGCGCAGGCTGCCGGGCTCGGCGATGACCGCGGACTTCTCGGTGGACCGGAAGTCGTCGACGCCCATGGTGGCGACGTTGGTCTTCGAGTCGGCGGTCCAGGCGCCCATGCGGTGCGGGTGGGTCTTGGCGTAGTTCTTGACCGACGCGGGGGCGCGGCGGTCGGAGTTGCCCTCGCGCAGGACCGGGTTGACGGCGCTGCCCTTGACCTTGTCGTAGCGGGCGCGGACGTCCTTGTCCTCGTCGGTCTTCGGGTCGTCCGGGTAGTCCGGGAGGGCGTAGCCCTGGGCCTGGAGCTCGGCGATCGCGGCCTTCAGCTGCGGGATCGAGGCCGAGATGTTCGGCAGCTTGATGATGTTGGCGCCCGGAGTGGTGGCCAGCTCGCCCAGCTCGGCGAGGGCGTCGTCGATGCGCTGGTCCTCGCGGAGGCGCTCCGGGAAGCCGGCGATGATCCGGCCCGCCAGGGAGATGTCACGGCTCTCGACGGTGACCCCGGCCTTGGAGGCGTACGCCTCGATCACGGGCAGGAACGAATACGTCGCCAGGGCCGGGGCCTCGTCGGTGTGTGTATAGATGATGGTCGAGTCAGTCACCCTGTGCTCCGCTCCACGTCTGCAACATTGCTTGACATCAAGATATCTCGTGAGCGGCGCGGACTCGACAGGGCCCTGCCACACACCGGCCGGAACGGTGCTACGGGCGGCCTTCGGGCGGAATCTCCTCGCCGGGCGGCACGGGTCCGGGCGGGGTGCCTTCGCCGAAGGGGCGGCCGCCGAGCTGTTCGCGGTGGTGCGGGGTCAGCCAGCCGGAGAGGTCGGGGCCCGCGGGCACGATGCCGGTGGGGTTGATGCCGGTGTGCACCCGGTAGTAGTGCTGCTTGATGTGGTGGAAGTCGACCGTGTCCCCGAACCCGGGGGTCTGGTAGAGGTCCCTGGCGTACGCCCACAGCACCGGGTCCTCCGAGAGCTTCCGGCGGTTGCACTTGAAGTGGCCGTGATAGACGGCGTCGAAGCGGACCAGGGTGGTGAAGAACCGGATGTCGGCCTCGGTGATCGTGTCGCCGACGAGGTAGCGCCGGTCCGCGAGCCGCCCGGACATCTCCTCCAGGCGGCGGAACAGCGCCTCGTACGCCTCCTCGTAGGCCTCCTGGCCGTCCGCGAACCCGGCGCGGTACACCCCGTTGTTGACGTCCCGGTAGATGCCCTCCATGACCTCGTCGATCTCCGCGCGCAGCGGCTCGGGGTAGAGGTCGGGCGCACCGGGCCGGTGCAGGGCGGTCCACTCGGTGGCGAGGTCCAGGGTGATCTGCTGGTAGTCGTTGGTGACCAGCTTGCCGGTGGGCACGTCCACGATCGCCGGGACGCTGACGCCGCCCGGATAGTCGCGCTCGCGGGCGTCGTACGCCTCGCTGAGGTAGCGGATGCCGAGCACCGGGTCCCGGCCGTCCGGGTCGAGTGTGAAGCGCCAGCTGCGGTCGTCCTGGAGCGGGTCGGCGACGCCGAGCGAGAGGGCGTCCTCCAGGCCGAGGAGCCGGCGCGAGACCAGGGCGCGGCCGGCCCAGGGGCAGGCCCGGCTGGCGATGAGCCGGTAGCGGCCCGCCTCGACGGGCCAGCCGTCGCGGCCGTCGGCGGTGATGCGGTCCGCGAAGTGGCTTCGGGAGCGTTTGAAGGGCTTGTGTCCGTACGAGCTGTTGCTGTCGATGCCGGCGGAGTCGTTCATCGCGTTCTCCTCAGGAGGCGGCTGCGGAAGGCGGGGCGTGCTGTGTACGGCGTCTGCCCCGTCGGCCGCCGCCCACGTCGGCGACCGCGACGAGCAGGGCGCCGACGACGAACGCGACGGACACGATGAGCCCGTGGTCGTACGCGTCGGACCAGCCGTCCCCGCCGACCTGGGCGAAGAACACCGCTCCGACGGCGGCGATCCCGATGGCGGAGCCGACGCGCTGGCCGGTCTGGAGGGTGCCCCCGGCGCTGCCCGCGGTGGCCACCGGCACCTCGGACAGGGTCAGGGTCTGGTTGGGGGCGATGACCAGGCCGCTGCCGAGCCCCGCGAAGAGCAGCGGGGCCGCCATCGCCCAGCCTGCGCCCCGCCCGGGCACCAGGTGGACGGCGAGCGCGGTGGCCCCGAGCCCGATGGCCACGGCGGCCAGGCCGACGACGACGAGGGGGCGGCCGAAGCGGCCGACGAGCCGGCCGCCGGGACTGGCGGCGACGGCGGAGCCCAGGGCGAAGGGAGTGATCGCCAGGCCGGCCTGGAGGGCGGTGTAGTGCAGACCGCTCTGCAGGTAGAGGGTGGTGATGAAGAAGATGGAGGTGAATCCGGCGAAGTAGAGCAGGATGAGCAGACAGCCCAGCCAGTACGAGCGCACCTTGAAGAGCCGGAGGTCCACGACCGGCTGGGTGCCGCGACGCCCGCACCGGGACTCCCAGCCGACGAACGCGGCGAGCAGCGCCGCGGCCAGGATCAGCAGCAGCCACTTCTCATCGCCGGGCCACTGCCGGGACTGGACGAAGGGCAGCAGCAGGGCCAGCACCCCGGTGCCGAGCAGGAGCACGCCGAGCGGGTCGAGGTCGCGCAGCCGGACCGGACCGGCGGACGGGGTGTCGGGCAGCAGGCGGCGGGCCAGCAGGAGGCAGACGAGTCCCAGCGGGAGGTTGACGTAGAACACCCAGCGCCAGCCCTCGTCCGCTCCGGCCGCCTGGATCAGCAGGCCGCCGAGCAGCGGGCCGACCGCGGTCGAGATGCCGACCACGGTGCCGAACATGCCGAAGGCGCGGCCGCGTTCCCGGCCCTGGAACATCTGCTGGATGAGGGCGGAGATCTGCGGCGAGACCATGCCTCCGGCCAGGCCTTGCACGAGCCGGGCGATCACCAGCCACAGGCTGGACTGGGCGGCGCCGCAGGCCGCGGAGGACAGCGTGAAGAGCGTGAGCCCGGCCATGAACACGGCACGCCGTCCGCGTGCGTCGCCGAGCCGCCCGGCCGGGATGAGGAACAGGCCGAAGGCCAGGGCGTAACCGGACAGGACCCACTGCAGGTCGGACTCCGGAGTGTGCAGCCCCTCCTTGATCGAGGGGAGCGCGACGTTGACGATCGAGACGTCCAGGAGGGTCATGAACCCGGCGACCAGGCAGACCGCGAGCGCCTGCCACCGTCGCGGATCGGGCGTGTCCTGCCCGTCGGAACCCCGGTCCCGCGCGCTGTCTGCCATGGTTCGCACCCTAGGACGCGCGCCCGGATTCCTCATCCCGGCTGGTCCACCCGGCCGTGCCGCGTACGCGCGGTCGCGGTCCGGTTAGGGTACGGCGCATGCAGTCGTACACGATCGGGCAGGCGGCCCGGCTCCTGGGCGTCAGCCCCGACACCGCGCGGCGCTGGGCCGACGCGGGGCGCGTCGCGACCCACCGCGACGAGGGCGGCCGCCGGCTGATCGACGGCCGCGACCTGGCGGCGTTCTCGGTCGAGGTCGCGCAGAACGGCGCGGGCGACGAGGAGGTCTCGTACACCTCCGCGCGCAACGCGTTCGCGGGCATCGTCACCGCCGTGAAGCTGGGCGACGTGGCCGCGCAGGTCGAGATCCAGGCGGGACCGCACCGGCTGGTGTCCCTGCTGACCAGGGAGGCCGTGGAGGAACTGGGCCTGGAGGTCGGTGTGCAGGCCACCGCCCGGGTGAAGTCGACCAGCGTGCACATCGACCGGGCCTGACGCTCAGTCCATGCCCTTCCGGGCGGCGGCCAGGATCTTGACCACGGTGTGGAAGAAGCGGGTCGTCGCGTCACGGCCGAGGACGCCTTCCTGGAAGCCCTTGGCGGCCGGTGCCTTGCCGTTGACCAGGTGCCAGACGACGAAGGCGTCGTGGTCGGTGTGGCCGATGATCTCCATGTCCTTCTTCGGGGAGAGCATCGGCAGGGCCAGGTCCGGGGCGATGCGTCCGGTCGTGAACACGACGCAGCAGCGGATGTCGTCGGTGACCGTGACGTCCTTGAACGGGTCGAGCGCGATCAGCTCCTCCAGCTCGGGGACCGTGCGCAGGCACACCGCGACGTCGTAGCCGAGGGCCCCGGAGAGATGGCCGCCGATCCGGGCGGTGAGGGCGGCCCGGTCGGTCTCCTCGGTCTCGAAGAAGACGTTGCCGCTCTGGATGTAGCTGCGCACGGAGGCGAGACCCAGCTCCGTGAAGAGGCCGCGCAGCCGCTCCATCTTCACGGAGCGGCCCGGCACGTTCAGTCCTCGGAGCAGTGCGATGTACAGCAATTCCGGGTCACCTGTTCATGCGGGAGGGCCGCGGGCGCGGCGGACGCCGACAGCGTAGCCCCGCCGTCTTCGCAGCGGCGCGATCTCGGCCTACGGTGGGAACGGTTCACGCCGTCCGGGTCCGACAGCTCTCCTGGGAGATTCCGTTGCGCATGCTGATCAACGTTCCCGAAACCGTGGTGGCCGACGCGTTGCGCGGGATCGCCGCCTCCCATCCCGGGCTCACCGTGGACGTGGAGAACCGGGTCGTCGTACGCCGGGACGCGCCGGTGGCCGGAAAGGTGGCCCTGGTCTCCGGTGGCGGGTCGGGGCACGAGCCGCTGCACGCCGGGTTCGTCGGGCCGGGGATGCTGTCGGCGGCGTGTCCGGGCGAGGTGTTCACCTCGCCGGTGCCGGACCAGATGGTGCGGGCGGCGGCTGCCGTGGACAGCGGCGAGGGCGTGCTCTTCGTCGTCAAGAACTACACCGGGGACGTCCTCAACTTCGAGATGGCCGCCGAACTCGCCGAGGAGGAGGGGCTGCGCGTCGAGCAGGTGCTCGTGGACGACGACGTCGCGGTGACCGACAGCCTCTACACCGCCGGGCGCCGGGGCACGGGGGCCACCCTGTTCGTGGAGAAGATCGCGGGTGCGGTGGCCGACGAGGGCGCCCCGCTGGACCGGGTGGCGGCGGTCGCCCGCCGGGTGAACGAGTCCTCGCGCAGCTTCGGCGTGGCCCTGAGCTCCGTCACGACGCCCGCGAAGGGCTCCCCCACCTTCGACCTGCCCGCCGGCGAGCTCGAACTGGGCATCGGCATCCACGGCGAACCGGGCCGGGAGCGGCGGGCGATGATGACCTCCGGGGAGATCGCGGACTTCGCCGTGAACGCGGTCCTGGACGACCTGCGGCCCAGCGGTCCGGTGCTCGCCCTGGTCAACGGCATGGGCGCGACCCCGCTGCTGGAGCTGTACGGGTTCGGCGCCGAGGTGCACCGGGTGCTGCGGGAACGGGGCGTGGTCGTCGCTCGTACGCTCGTGGGGAACTATGTGACGTCGCTCGACATGGCGGGCTGCTCGGTGACGCTGTGCCAGGTGGACGAGGAGCTGCTGCGGCTCTGGGACGCGCCGGTCGAGACGCCGGCGCTGCGCTGGGGCCGCTGATCCGCGCGTGACGGACCGAGGAGTGCATGTGCTCGACGCCGATTTCTTCCACCGCTGGATGACCGCGACCGCCGGTCTGGTCGACCGCGAGGCGGCTCGTCTGACTGAGCTGGACTCCGCGATCGGGGACGCCGATCACGGCAGCAACCTCCAGCGCGGGTTCGCCGCGGTCTCGGCGGCCCTGGCGAAGGAACCGCCGGGGACCCCGGGAGCCGTGCTCGCCCTCGCCGGACGGCAGCTGATCTCCACGGTCGGCGGGGCCTCGGGCCCTCTGTACGGGACGCTGCTGCGGCGTACGGGCAAGGCCCTGGGCGACGCGCCTGCCGTGTCCCCGGCGGATCTGGCGCGGGCGCTGGGCGAGGGCGTCGCGGCGGTGGCGCAGCTGGGCGGGGCGCAGGCCGGTGACAAGACGATGCTCGACGCGCTGCTGCCGGCCGTGGAGGCGCTCGGGACCTCGTTCGCGGCAGGGCGGGAGGCGGCGGCCGCGGGCGCCGCGGCGACCGTGCCGCTCCGGGCGCGCAAGGGCCGGGCGAGCTATCTGGGCGAGCGGAGCATCGGGCACCAGGACCCGGGGGCCACCTCGGCGGCGCTGCTGATCGCCGCGCTGGCGGACGCTGCGGAGAGGGACGGGGGCGCGGAGTGAGCGGGCAGGTGGGCATCGTGCTGGTCTCGCACAGCGGGCCGGTGGCCGAGTCCGTGGCGGAGCTGGCCCGCGGGCTGGCGGCGGGCGGGGCGACGGCTCCGGTGGCCGCGGCGGGCGGCACCGGGGCGGGCGGGCTCGGCACGAGTACGGAGCTGATCGCGCAGGCCGCCCGGACGGTGGATGGCGGGGCGGGCGTCGCCGTCCTGGTCGATCTGGGCAGCGCGGTCCTGACGGTGAGGGCGATGCTGGCCGAGGGCGACGAACTCCCGGCCGGGACGCGGCTGGTGGACGCCCCGTTCGTGGAGGGCGCGGTGGCCGCGGTGGTCACGGCGTCGGCGGGCGGGGACCTCGACGCGGTGCAGGCGGCGGCCTCGGAGGCGTACGACTACCGCAAGGCGTAGGGCGGGGGCGCCGCGCACACTTGACGGTATGACGGCCAAGAAGACCACCCGCCGCAGCGCGGGGCTCCTGCTGTTCCGCACCGGTGCTGGGCGCGGCCTCGAAGTGCTCATCGGCCACATGGGCGGCCCGTTCTGGGCGGGGCGCGAAGAGGCCGCCTGGTCGGTGCCGAAGGGCGAGTACGCCCCCGACGAGGAGCCGGCGGCGGCTGCGCGGCGGGAGTTCGAGGAGGAGTTCGGGCATCCGGCGCCGGACGGTGCGTGGGTGGCGCTGGGCGAGGCGCGTCAGCCGAGCGGGAAGACGGTGACCGTGTGGGCCGTGGAGGGCGATGCCGACCCGGCGACGGCGGTGCCCGGCACGTTCTCGATGGAGTGGCCCCGGAAGTCGGGGACGCTGCGGGAGTTCCCGGAGATGGACCGGTTCGCCTGGTGCACGCCCGAGGAGGCGGTCCGGCGGCTGGTGAAGGGACAGCGGGTCTTCGTGGACCGGCTGCGCAGGCATCTGGCGGGCGGCGGAGCGCTCAGTGCGGGCGGAGGCGGATGACGGCGAGGCCGCCGTCCAGGTCGACGGTGGACCGGTGCGGCGGGGCGCCGTCCTTCTCGTCGTCGCGGAGCAGCAGGGCGCTCTGCCGCTCCTTCAGCTCGCTCTGCTTGCCGGGCGAGAACGTGGCGTGCAGCTGCTCGAAGCCGGTCGCCGAGATCTGGCCCTGGCGGGCGCTGTTGCGCCAGGGCAGCAGCCCCGCGCGCCCGGCGCGCAGCAGCAGCTGGTCGAGGAAGGCCGCGACGGTCAGACCGATGACCAGGCCGGGCAGTGTCATCAGTACGAGGAATCCCATGCGGCCAGTCTCGTCGGTCGGGGGCGGCCGGTGCAACGGCCGCCCCCGTACCCAGGGCCAGGGCCCGTCCGGTCAGCTCTGCGGGAGGATGACCGCCCGGCCGTTGATCTTGCCGGCGTGCAGGCGCTCGTAGGCGAGCGGTGCCTCGTCCAGCGGGTACGTCTCGACGTGGACGTCCACCGCGCCGGTGCGGGCGAGGTCCAGGACCTCGGCCAGCTCGGAGCGCGATCCCCAGTACGGGGCGGTGACCGTCGTGTTGAACGGGAGGGCGCCGAAGCCCACGGGGAGCGCTCCCCCGCCGATTCCGACGATGGTCACGTCGGAGTCGACGGCGGCCGCGGCGCCCGCGGTGGCGACGGTCGGCGGGGCCCCGACGAAGTCCAGGACGACCTGGGCGCCGATGCCGCCCGTCAGTTCCCGGATGCGGGCGGCCGCGTGCTCGTCGGACAGGACGGTCTCGTGCGCCCCGACGGTGCGGGCGAGGGCCAGCTTGTCCTCGGTGACGTCCAGGGCGATGACCCGGGCGGCCGTGAGGGCGCGCAGCAGCTGGATCGCGACGTGACCGAGGCCGCCGGTGCCGATGACCACGGCGGTGGCGCCGGGTACCAGCTTCGGCAGGGAGCGCTTGATGGCGTGGTACGGGGTGAGGCCCGCGTCGGTGAGCGGCACGGTCCGGACCGGGTCGAGGTCGCCGAGGGGCACCAGGTGGCGCGGGTCGTCCACGATCATGTACTCGGCCATGGCCCCGGGCGAGCCCAGGCCGGGCGGGTTGATGCCGAGCTCGGCGGCGCGCAGGCAGTAGTTCTCCTTGCCCTCGGCGCACTTCACGCAGGTGCCGCAGCCCCAGGGGCCGTAGACGGCGACGGACTGGCCGGTCTCCAGGCCGGTGACGCCGTCGCCGAGAGCGGCGATCGTGCCGACGCCCTCGTGGCCGAGGGTGAGCGGCAGCGGGTACGGGAACTGGTCCGCGGGCCAGCTCATCACGGCGATGTCGGAGTGGCAGACGCCCGCCGCCGTGACCTTGAGCAGCACCTGCCCGGGGCCCGGCTCGGGGTCGGGCACGGTGACGACCTCGGGTGCGGCGCCGATCTCGCGGTACTGAACTGCCTTCATGGGGTCCTCCTCGACCTCTGTGGCTTGTGTGCTGCCCCCCGGAATCCCCCGTTGTCCCCCGCGCCCCGCTCAGGAGGCCGAGTAGCCGCCGTCCACCAGGTGGTAGCTGCCGTGGATGAACGAGGCGCGGTCGGAGAGCAGGAACGCGGCGAGCTCCGCGACCTCCTCGGACGTGCCCAGGCGGCCGGCCGGGTGCAGCGAGATCAGGTGGTCGCGGGCCGGGCCCTCCGTGTTCCGCAGGAGGGGGGTGTCGATGAAGCCGGGGCCCACCGCGTTGATCCGGACGTTCTGGGCGGCGTACTCCAGGGCTGCGGTCTTGGTGAGGCCGACGACGCCGTGCTTGGCGGCGACGTAGGCGGGCGAGCCGGCGAAGCCGTTGGTGCCCAGGATCGAGGACATGTTGACGATCGCGCCACCGCCCGCGGCGACGATGGCGGGCAGCTCGTAACGCATCGAGTAGAAGACGCCGCTGAGGTTGGTGGCGACGACCCGGTCCCAGTCCTCGATGGCGTATGCGCCGGTCGGGTCGCTGGGACCGCCGATGCCCGCGTTGTTCACGGCGAGGTGCAGGGCGCCGAAGGTGTCGACGGCGAACCGGACGCCCGCCTCGACGGACGCGGGGTCGGTGACGTCCATGGCCACGGCGGCGGCCCGGCCGCCGGCGCTCTCCAGCGCGGCCGCGGCCTCGCGGGCGCTCGCCTCGTTGTAGTCGGCGACGACGACCGAGGCGCCCGCGCCGGCGAGCCGGTGCGCGAGGGCCAGGCCGATGCCGGAGGCCCCTCCGGTGACGAGGGCGGTGCGGCCGGCGAACTCCTGGTCGGTGGGGGTGGTGCTCATGGTGTGCCGTTTCCTTCCGTGGTGCTGGTGTTGCTGTGCGGCGCGGGGCCGGCGAACAGTTCGCCGGACAGGGCGTCGAAGGCCCGTTCCACGAGCCGGGGCAGCTCGTCGGGGCGGTTCCCGCGGACCCAGGCGGCCTGGGCGGCGAGGAGGGCGCCGGCGCCGGCGGCGACCGTGACGGCGGGCCGCAGATCGCTGAGGGGGTCGGTGCCGAGCCGGTCCGCGATGATGGCGACCGAGTCCGCCTGGGCGTCCACCCGGATGTGGTGGAAGGCCGCGTAGAGGGTCGGTTCGCGCTCGGCGAGGACCAGCAGTTCGTAGATGCGCGGGCGGCGGTGCCAGGCCGGTACCCCGGTGTCCGCGAGCCAGTCCTGGACGGCCCGGTGGTAGGCGGTGAGCGGGGGCTCCCCGGCCGGGCGGGCGCGCAGGGCCTCGTTGATGCGGTCGCCGTCGCCCCGGATCGAGTCCAGGACGGCGTCCTCCTTGCTCGCGAAGTACCGGCTGAAGGTGCGGCGGTCCAGGTCGGCGCGTTCCGCGATCTCCTCGACCGTGACCTCCTTGAGCCCCCGGTCGAGCACGAGCTCGAACGCGGCTCCGGCCAGCGCGTCCCGGGTCCGGCGGGCCTTGCGGCCCCGCCGGTCCGGAATCTTCCGTTCCGCATGCATGTCTTTCACCGTACACCCGAAAATGTCCCGACGCGACAGAAGTCTCGTCGGGACATCGTGTACCTGTGACCGGCCCAGATCACCGCATGCCGAGCACCTCGGCCGGCCGCATCGCCTCGTACACCGTCGGCCCGGACGGGGCGGGGTGCGACTCGGCGACCCGGCTCAGGGCGAGTACGGCGATGTCGTCGCGGCGCACACCGCCGGAGAACTCCTCCAGGTCCTCTCCGAGCGCGTCGAGCAGTTCCTGGGGGCCCCGGCGCGCCCAGCGGCTCAGCCGGGCGTCGAGCGGATAGAAGCGTCCCTCGGCGTCGCGGGCCTCGGTCACCCCGTCGGTGAACATCAGGAGCGTCGCGCCGGGCGGGAAGTCGAGCGGTTCCGCGGTGCGGCCCTCGCCGCCGAGTCCCGCCAGGCCCAGCGGCACCGACGTCCGGCGCAGCGGGACGGGGACGGCAACCCCATCGTGCACCAGGCGGGGCAGCAGATGGCCGCAGTTGACGGCCTGCGCCCGGCCCTCGCCGTCGAACCCGAGCACGAGCGCGGTCACGAAGCGTTCCTGGTCACCGGTCTGGGCGGCGAAGGCGTTCTGCCGGACGACGGCGTCCTCCAGCCGGTCCACGACCCCGATGAGGGAGGGCTCCCGGATGGCCGCCTCACGGAACGCGCCGAGGACGGCGAAGCCGACGCCGATGGCCGGAAGTCCCTTGCCCTGGACGTCCCCGATGATCACGCGGGTGCCGTAGGGCGACTGAACGACCTCGTAGATGTCACCGCCGACCAGATGGTCCTCCTCGATCGGCGTGTACGAGCCGTGGGCGGTGATCTGGTCGGTGGGAATGGGCAGGGGCCGCAGGATCTGGCGCTGGAGGGTGACGGCGGCGGAACGCAGCCTGGCGACCTCGGTGGCGTGCCGGATGCGCAGCACACAGGCGCCGATGCCGAGGAGACATGCCAGCACGGTGAAGACGACGCTGCTCGCGACGTCCCAGTAGCTTCCCCCGGCCACCAGGCGCGAGGCGACGGCCACCGCCATGACGGAGACGGCGACACCGGTGGTCTGGGCGATCGTGCCGAAGACCGAGACAAAGGCCGGTACCACCACCAGCAGGGGTACCAGACGCAGATCCTGGCCCGTCAGCACGTCCAGGCAGACGATGGCGGCGGTGAGCAGGGCCAGCGCGCCGAACAGCACCCCGTTCCCGACCCTGGGGGCGCGCACGGCGGCCTCTCCGAGGTCGGTGCCGGGAAGCGTCACGCGGGGCGCGGGCCGGCTCAGGAGTCCGAACGTCAAGGCCCTCTCCTTCCGGGATCTGCCGGCCGGATGCCGGCGCGTACCTCCATTCGACCCGCTCGGAGGGCCGCCGCACACGAGGCTTACGGCCCCGAGGGCCCGGCCGAAGGTCCCGGAGAGCGGGGGCGGTGTCTCCGGGCCCGGAGACACCGCCCCGCTCAGCGCGCCGCCGGAGTCGTGGCGGGACGGCCCGGCGCGGGCACACCGGCCGGTACGAGGGCGGCCAGGAACTCGACCCGCCGGCGGAGCTCGAAGCCGAGCGACTCGTAGAGCCGGACGGCCCCGGTGTTGGCGGCGGCCGCGTGCAGGAACGGGGTCTCGCCGCGCTGCCGGATCTCGTGGGCGACGGCGCGCACCAGTCCGCCGCCGAGCCCCTGGCCGCGTACCGACTCGTCGGTGCACACGGCGCTGATCTCGCTCCAGCCCGGCGGGCGCATGCGCTCACCGGCCATGGCGACGAGCACCCCGTCCCGGCGCACACCGAGGTAGGTGCCGAGTTCCACGGTCCGGGGCTCGAAGGGGCCCGGCCTGGTGCGGGCGACCAGGTCGAGCATTTCGGGCACGTCGGCGGGGCCCAGCCGGACCGCTTCGGGAAGGGGCGCCGCGGCCACGCCCGCGTCCACGAGCTGGACGCCGGCGGCATGGAAGGTGATCTCCCAGTCGGCG
The DNA here is from genome assembly GCF_040679335.1 of Streptomyces sp. NPDC052299. Taxonomy (NCBI): domain Bacteria; kingdom Bacillati; phylum Actinomycetota; class Actinomycetes; order Kitasatosporales; family Streptomycetaceae; genus Streptomyces; species Streptomyces sp. NPDC052299. The sequence continues at coordinate 19,660 of NZ_JBFAUP010000017.1, forward strand.
GGCGGGGGCTCCCGGAACGCGGTGACGGTGACCTCTCCGCCCGGCCCGGTGAGCGCCGCCACGTCGGCCCAGTCGGCGGGCCCGGGGTCCGGCGGGAGGGCCACCCAGGGGGCGACCTCGGCGGGGTAGCGGGCCACGCGGCCCCGGTGTTCGGCGAAGTGGGCGTGCGGGCCGCGCAGCGCGGTGCCCACCGGGTCGTCCAGGGGGTGGCCCGGGTCCGGGTGCCCGTTCACGCGGTCACCTCGATCACCGTCTTGCCCAGGGCGTGGCCGTCCTCCACCGCGCGCAGCGCCTCGGCGGCCCGGTCGAGGGGCAGGGTCCGGGTCACATGGGTGCGCAGGACCCCCTCGACGGTCAGCCGCGCCACCTCGTCGAGGACGGCGGCGGTGCGGGCCCGCTGGACGGGTGCTCCGCCGAGCTCGGTCACCAGGGGCTTGCCGCCCGCGCTGATGAGCGCGGCCGGGTCGGTCAGGCCGGCCGCCTCGCGCAGGGTGTCGCCGCCGACCAGGTCGAAGACGGCGTCCACGCCCTCCGGGGCGGCTGCCCGCACCCGGTCGGCGAGGCCGGGGCCGGACGGGATGTGCTCGGCGCCCAGGGACTCCACGAAGTCCTTCTTGGCCACGCTCGCGACGCCGAGGACCCGGAGGCCCGCGTGGCGGGCGAGCTGGACGGCGGCGCTGCCCACACCGCCGCCGGCGCCGGTGACCAGGAGCGTGGCGCCGGGAGCCGGGGCGAGCTGCCGCACCCCGTCGTAGGCGGTGGCGGCGGCGACGGGCAGGACCGCCGCGTCGGCGAAGGACAGGGCGGCCGGTTTGTGGGCGGTGACCGCGACGGGCATGAGCGTGTACTCGGCGTACCCGCCGGTCAGCGGGTTGCCGAACACCTCGTCGCCGGGGGCGAAGCCGGTCACCCCGGGGCCGGTCTCCACGACGGTGCCGGCGGCCTCGCTGCCGAACACGGTCGGGAAGGGCGACGGCCGGCTGCCGGGCCGGGTGTAGCCGGTGCGCAGCTTCCAGTCGACCGGGTTGACGCCCGCCGCGCGGACGGCGACGAGCAGTTCGCCGGGGCCGGGTTTCGGCCGTTCCAGGTCGGCGAAGCCCTCCACCTCCGGCCCGCCGTTGCGGGTGAACACGTACGCCTTCGGCATGAGCTCCTTCTCCCCTGTTCCGTGCGCCGGCGCCCCGCTGAAGGGCGCCCCAGCTGCGGCAAGGACGGGTGGCGCGCGGGTATTCCCGTACCGTCGATTTCGACTCAATCACGGTCCGGTCCGCGCCGGTGGGCCCCTGCGGCGGGCCGTCCTGTGGCACGCTGAGGGCGGCCGTCCCACCGGGCTCCCCCGTACCGGTGGGGCGGTCGCGCGCCGTCGCGGAGCCGGCGCCCCGGGCCGGTCAGTCGCCGTCCCGCCCGGGGGCCCGGCCCGCGTAGTAGGTGGCGATCATGTCCTCCTCGCCGTGTCCGGCGGCCTCCGCGCGCTCGAAGCGGGCGGCCGACGCGGCGGCCAGGTCCAGCCGGACGCCGGCCTGGGCGGCCGCGTCGAGGATGAGCCGGGTGTCCTTGAGTGCCGTGGAGAGGGCGAAGCTCGGCGTGAGGTCCCCCTCCAGGACGGCGGCGGACTTGGCCTGGAGGTAGCCCGAGTCCAGCGGCCCGCCCCTGACCAGGCCGAGGAAGGTACGCGGGTCGACGCCGAGCCCTTCGGCGAGGTTCAGGCACTCCGCGACGCCGCCGACCATGTTGACGACCCAGGCGTTGACGACGAGCTTCAGCCGGGACGCGGCTCCCGGCTCCTCACCGGCCCACACCGTGCGCTGCCCGATCGCGTCCAGCACCGGTCCGGCCACCGCGCGGGCGGCCTCCGGGCCGGAGACGAGGACGGTCAGCGCACCCTGCTCGGCGGGCTGCCGGGTGCCGACGACCGGGGCGTCGAGGTGGATCAGCCCGAGGTCGGCGGCGCGCTGGGCCAGCTCGACGGCGCCGTCCGGGCCGACCGTGGAGGTCTGGAGCAGCACCTGGCCCCGGTGCAGCCCCTCGGAGGCGGCGGCGAGCGCGGCGGCGACAGCGGTCGTGTCGGTGAGCGCGGTGAGCACGAGGTGGGCGCCACGCACGGCCTCGGCCGCCGTGTCCGTCACGGTCGCGCCGTCGGCGGCGAGCGGGGCGGCCTTGGCCTGGGTGCGGTTCCAGGCCCGGACCTCCAGACCGGCGCGGAGCAGGCTGCGGGCCATGGCCGCGCCCATGATCCCGGTGCCGAGTACGGCGACGACCGGCTGCTGGGGTGCGGCGGGGACTGCTGAAGTCATGGGGTTCCCTTCGTCGGCCGCGCCCGGGGGGCGCGGCGGATTCGGCTTCTCAGGGGTGCCGCAGGGCGCCTTCCAGCACGGCGGCGTGTACGGCTCTGGCCAGTCGCGCGCCCCAGCGGGAGCGCGGACCGGCGAACGGTTCGGCGGCGCCGGTCTCCGGCCCGGGTCCGGGCGCGGCGAGGCAGACGGCGTCCGTGGGGGTGCCGGAGCAGTCGAATCCGGCGTCCAGGAGCGCCTGCACCTTGGCCTCCGTGGCGGTGGCGACGGCGTTGACCAGGGCGGCGTCGGACAGCGGTACCGGGAACGTCACCACGATGTTGACGGTGCCGGGGCGCGGCGGTCCGCCGGTGCCCTCGGCCGGTGCGGCTGCCCAGCCGCGTACGCCCAGACCGCAGGTGGCGGTGGCGTGCACGTCCTCGTCGTCGGCGGTGGTGTACGCGGTGACGTCGGCGGCGGTCATGAGGCCGGCGCCCGGGCCGGTGAGGCGTGCGGCGGCGGCGATCTCGGCGAGATGGCGGTCCGGGTCCATGCGGGGGTAGCCGCCGGGGACCTGCGCGTTGAGGATCCACTCGCGCGGGCCGATGCCGCCGCCCAGGACCGCGCTGCTGCACACCCGCCAGCCGGGTCCCAGCCGCCACACGAGGTGGTGCAGTTCCGCGCCGTCCTCGCGCCGGGCGTGCAGTTCGCCGCGTTGCGCGGGAAGCGGGACGCGTACGGAACGGATGGGGCACCCCCGGGTGGAGCGGCGGGACGCCGGTCGGCGTGGACCCGTTGATCATATGCGGCGGGGCCGGGGCGCCCGGGGCCCGGCCCGTTCACCCGGATGGCGTAATGGGCGCGAGAACCGCCCTGCCGCGTGACGCTGGGGCTGTGCCGGTCCGGGGCGGATGCCGCGCGCCGCGTCCGGTGGCCGGGCGGTTGCAGCGTCCATCCGGGTGAGGCGCGATGGAATCCGGACGCGCCTTCTCTGCTGGACCCACCCACAGGACGCGCCCGGGCGAGGAGGATTCGGATATGGGAGCCGCTGACGGTTTCACGGATTCCGGAGAGCTCGACGGCCTGACGGTGTACGACACCGAGGGCGAGAAGATCGGCAACGTGGGCCGCGTGTATGTCGACGACAACACCGGCCGCCCGGACTGGATCACGGTGAAGACCGGCCTGTTCGGCATGAAGGAGAGTTTCGTGCCTCTCGCCGGAGCCCGTCGAGTGGGCTCCGACCTGCACATCTCCCATGGCAAGGACCAGGTCAAGGACGCCCCCCGGGTGGACGCCGACGCGCATCTGTCGGTGTCCGAGGAAGAGGAGCTGTACCGGCACTACGGCCTGACCAGGAACACCCGGGGCAACCTGGGCGACGGTTCCGGCACGGGCGCGCCGACCACCACGGGCACCGGCACCATGGGCGCGGGCGGGACCGGCGCGGCGGCCGGGGCCGGAGCAGGGGCCGGGGCCATGGGCGCGGCCGGCACCTCCGGCACGGACCGCACGCAGACGGCCGGCACCGGCAGGCACCGGGACGCCGAGGCGACGGGCACGGGCGCGGGACGTCCGCTGGCCGGAGCCGGCGCGGGTACCCGGTCCGGGGCCGACCTGGGCGGCAAGGAGGAGATGATCCGCTCCGAGGAGCAGCTGCACATCGGCACCGAGGAGTACGAGAGCGGCAAGGCCCGCCTGCACAAGTACGTCGTCACCGAGAACGTCACGCGCAGCGTGCCGGTCTCGCACGAGGAGGTACGGGTGGTCCGTGAGCCGCTGCAGCCGGGCGACCGGACGGCCGCGCGAACGGGCGACCTGACGGAGCAGGACGTGGAGGTCACCCTGCACGCGGAACGCGCCACGATGCGCAAGGAGACCGTCCCGGTCGAGCGCGTCCGGATGGAGACCCAGAGGGTCACGGAGCAGAAGGAGGTCTCCGCCGAGCTGCGCAAGGAGCAGATCGACTACGCGGACGGCACCACCAAGGGCGGCAAGGACATGGGTGGCAAGGACACCGGCGGCGACATGGGCCGAGGACGCCACCGCTGACCCCGCCGGCATGACCGCCGCACCGCACCACAGGCGAAGGGCGGGCCCGCCGACGGGCCCGCCCTCTCGTGTGCCGGGACCGGTCAGGGCAGGAAGCGCACGGAGGGTCTGCCCTGCGGCCCGTCCGGGGTCACGACGGCCCTGACCCGGTACACCTCCTGGATCAGCTCCTCGGTGATCACCTGCTCCGGGGTCCCGCGGGCGACCGCCCGTCCGCCGCTCAGCACCACGATCCGGTCGCAGAACATGGCGGCCAGATTCAGGTCGTGCAGGGCGACGACGGCGGTCAGCGGGAGCGAGGCGACCAGGGAGAGCAGTTCCAGCTGGTGCTGGATGTCCAGGTGGTTGGTCGGCTCGTCCAGCAGGAGTTCGCGCGGCCGCTGGGCGAGCGCGCGGGCGATCTGGACGCGCTGGCGCTCCCCGCCGGAGAGCGTGTGCCAGGACTGGTCGCGCCGGGAGGCGAGCCCGGTACGCTCCAGCGCCTCGTCCACCGCCGCCGCGTCCTCCTCCGTCGGGGCGGCCCAGGCGCGGCGGTGCGGGATGCGGCCCAGGCGCACGACGTCCAGGACGCTCAGCTCCTCCTGGGTGACGGCGTGCTGGTCCACGACCGCGACGCGGCGGGCCACCGCGCGGCGCCCGACGGCGGGCAGGGTGGCGCCGTCCAGGGTGACGACGCCCATATGCGGGGCGAGGACCCCGGCGAGGATGCGCAGCAGCGTGGACTTGCCGGAGCCATTGGGGCCGATCAAACCCACGGTGGTGCCGGGCTCCGGGGCGAGGGTCACGCCGTCCAGGAGAAGGCGGCCGCCGGCTTCCCGGCCGACCCGTGCGGCCCGCAGGCCCTCGGCCGCCGCCCCGGTCACGCGGGCCGCCTGGTGCGGTGGAGGACGACGACGAAGGCGGGCACGCCGATCAGGGCGGTGACGACGCCCACCGGGACCTCCTGGGGATCGAGGACGGTCCGGGCGAGCGTGTCGACCCAGACGAGGAAGACGGCCCCGGCGAGCGCGGTGACCGGCAGCAGCCGGCGGTGGCCCGAGCCGGTGAGGGCGCGGGCGGCGTGCGGCAGGACGAGCCCGACGAAGCCGACGGCCCCGGCCGAGCTGACGAGGGCGGCGGTCAGGAGCGCGGTCGTGCAGAGCAGGACGGTCCGGACACGGCCGACGTTCACGCCGAGGGCCGCGGCCGCGTCCTGCCCGAAGGCGAAGGCGTCGAGCGTACGGGCGTGGCCCAGGCAGATCAGCAGGCTGACGGCGAGGACGGCGGAGCAGACCCAGACGTCGGTCCAGCCGACTCCGCCGAGCGAGCCGAGCAGCCAGAACAGCACCCCGCGGGTCTGCTCGGCGTCGGCGGCCGTCATGACGACGAACGAGGTCAGCGCCGAGAAGAGCTGCATCGCCGCCACGCCGGAGAGCACGACCCGGTCGGTGGAGCCGCCCAGGGTGTGGCTGAGCAGCATCACCAGGGCGAAGGAGCAGAGGGCCCCGACGAACGCTCCGGCCGGCAGCGTCACCGCTCCCCCGCCGACGCCGAGCACGACGACCAGGACAGCGCCGGTGGACGCGCCGGAGGAGACGCCGAGGACGAAGGGGTCGGCGAGCGGATTGCGCAGCAGGGACTGCATGACGGTCCCGCAGACCGCGAGGCCGGCCCCGCAGACGGCGGCGAGCAGGGTGCGCGGCATGCGCAGGTTCCAGATGATGCCGTCGCGGATCGGGCTGAGCCGGGCCTCGCCGATGCCGAGATGGGCGGCGACGGCGGACCACACGTCCACGACGGAGATCCGGGCCGGTCCGATGGTGACGGCGACCGCGACGGACAGGGCGAGCAGCAGGAGGCCGCCGGCCCACAGGAGGCCGCCGCGCAGTCCGCGCAGCCGGGGGCGTGCGGGCGCCGCTCCCGGCGCCTCGCCGTGCGGGGCCTTCTCGGACGGGCCGGCGAGCCGGCCGGTGGCCGTCACCCCGCGAGTCCGAGGTCGCGCAGCCCGGCGGCCACCAGTTCGACGCCCTCGACCGTGCGGATGGTCGGGTTCATGGCCTGGCCACTGAGCAGGACGTAGCGCTTGTGGCGTACGGCGTCCATCTTCTTCGTGACGGGGTTGGACTCCAGGAAGGCGATCTTCCCGGCGGCGCTCTCGGCGGTCTGCGACTTGCGGGTGAGGTCGCCGACGACGAGCACGTCCGGGTTGCGGTCGGCGACGGTCTCCCAGTTGATCTGGGGCCATTCGTCGTGGGTGTCGTCGAAGACGTTCTTCAGGCCGAGCTCCCGGGTGATGATGCCCGGCGCCCCGCAGCAGCCCGCCAGGTAGGGGGCCTCGGAGTTGGCGAACCAGTACATGACGGAGGTACCGGACGCGTCGATGCCGTCGGTGGCCTTGCGGATGCGTTCGCGGAGCCGCGCGACCAGCTTCTCGCCGCGCTCGGGCACGCCGAACACCCGGGCCAGGTCGCGCACTTCGGCGTAGACGCTGTCCATGGTCAGGGCGCCGCTGCGGACGCCGTCGCCGTCCTTGGTGTTGTCCTTGGCGGCGCAGTCGGCGGGCGCGACGTAGGTGGGGACGCCCAGCTCCTCGAACTGTGCGCGCGGGGCGACACCGCCCTTGGCGAGCGTCGACTCGAAGTCGGCCGCGACGAAGTCGGGCTCCTGGTCGAGGACCTTCTCGGACGAGGGCCGGTTGTCGGCGATCCGCTTCACGCCCGCGTTGGCCTTCTCCAGGCCCTTCATCACCGGGTCGGTCCAGGTGGCGGTGGCGGCCATCCGGTCCTGGAGGCCGAGCGAGAGCAGGATCTCCGTGGTGCCCTGGTCGACGGAGACCGCGCGCCGGGGCGGGGCGTCCACGGTGACGGTGCGCCCGCAGTTCCTGAGCGTGACCGGATAGCCGTCCGTCCGGCCGGAGGCGTCGGCCCTTCCGGACGGGGCCCCTTGGCAGGCCGTCAGCAGCAGGAGGGCGACGGTGAGCGGAACGGCACAACGTAGGGGCGGCACGGGGCATACCTCGGCGTCTCTGGGCCCATGCGCGGGGCCCGCTGTACGGTCCGCCGCCCGGTCCCGGGCGGCGGTCGCCAGCAGGTCTTCGGACTCGGGTTCGCTCGGACGGGACGCCTTCCCGGGAGACGCCGGGTCTCCCAGTGGCCGTGGCCCCGCCCGTCCCCCTCACCGCTGCGCGTCAGTTCCGGATTCGCACCGGATTCCCTGACTCCCACGAGGAGTTCGACTGGCTCCGGCACGCTACCACGGGCCTACGCGCAGCTCAGCGGCGCCCTCGCCCGCCAGGGATCGGCCGGTCAGGGGCGCTGGAGGGCCACGACCGCGTTGTGCCCGCCGAAGCCGAAGGAGTGGCTGACGGCCCGGCGGACCGGCCGCACCAGCGGCACCTTCGTGACGCAGTCGATGTCGAACCCGGGCGCGGGCGCGTCCAGGTTGGCGACCGGTGGGACGACCCCGCGCTGGAGGGTGAGGATCGTCAGCCCCGCCTCGATCGCCCCGGCCGCGCCCATGCAGTGCCCCAGCACGCCCTTGGGGGCGGTGACGGGTGGCCGGTGCGGGTACACCCGGCTGATCAGCGCGGCCTCGGCGGCGTCGTTGCGTACGGTCGCGGTGCCGTGCGCGTTGACGTGCTCCACCTCGTCGGACCGCCAGCCCGCGTCGCGCAGGGCGGCCTCGACGGCGGCCCGGGCGACCCGCCCGTCGGGGTGCGGGCTGGTGGGGTGGTGGGCGTCCGTGGTGGCCCCGGTGCCGGCGATCAGGGCCCTGGGTTCGGCGCCCCTGGCCTCCGCGTCGGCGGCGCGTTCCAGCACCATGACGGCGGCTCCTTCGCCCATGACGAGTCCGGCGCGGTCGGCGGCGAAGGGCCTGCTGAGCCGGGACAGGTCGCCGTCCGCGCGGGCGGCGGCGCCGGACCGGGCGAAACCGGTCATGGCGATCGGGAAGACGGTCGACTCGGTCGCCCCCGCGATGGCGACGTCGCACTGCCCGGTCGCGAGCAGGTCGCGGGCGACGGACAGCGCGGTGACGCCGGACGAACAGGCCGTGCAGGGGGCCATGCTGGGTCCGGTGGCCCGCATCTCGATCGCGATCTCGGCGGCGGGCATGTTGGGGATGGTCAGCAGGACCCCGGCGGGCGAGGTGGCCTCCGGGCCCCGCCGCTCCAGCACCAGCGCCTGGTCGGTGAGGTGCGCGGAGCCGCCGCTGCTGGTGCCGACGACGACCGCGACCCGGCTGCCGTCCCAGCCGGCCGGGTCGAGCCCGGCGTCGGCGACGGCCTCCCGGGCGGCCAGGACCGCGAACTTGACGTACCGGCCCATCCGGAAGGCCGTACGGCGGCCGATCTCGGCGTCCAGGTCGACGCCGTCGACCACGCAGGCGAAGTCGATCGCGCACCCGGCGAGCGCGGGGATGTGGCGGGCCGGGCTCACAGCCGCGCACACCCCCTCCCAGGTGGACTCGGTGTCGTTGCCGACCGGGGTGATCATGCCGAGACCGGTGACGGCGATGGCCGGTGTCCTCATCGGGCGGCGCCCACCGCCGCGTCGAGGTGCGCCGTCAGCTCGGCGAGGGTGGTCCCCCGGGTGAGGGTGCCCGTGTCCAGCTCGACCCCGGTGGTCTCCCGGAGGACGACGGCGAACTCGGCCGCCGCGAGGGAGTCCATGTCCAGGCTGTCCATGGTGGAGTCCGGAAGGATCTCGGCCACGGGCACCTTGAAGGTACGGCTGAGTACGTCGGTGATACGGGGGTGGATCGTGCTCATGGTCTTCCTTTCCTCATGCCATCCGGGCGGGGTGTCCGGCGCCCGCGCGCACGGCCCCGACGCCGGAACAACTGAGCAGCGTCGCTCCGGTTACGCCCAGCGGCGAACCGATTCGCCAACACCCGGCCGGGGCGCCCCGCACCACCGGGCGAACAGGGCGACGGTCGTCCAGTAGGCGAGGAGGACGGCCCCCGCCCCGAGTCCTGGTACGGCGCGTGCCGCGCGGCGCGCCCACGTGCCCCTCAACAGCCCGCCTCCCGGTGCCAGTGGGCCTCCGGATCGTCGTACGCCTCGGCGTAGCCGGGGCCCGTGATCGGCCAGTCGGCGAGCATCTCCTCGGGGAACGCGAAGGAGTCGGCGAGCTCCGGGAGGTGCGGGGCCACCGCGTCGATGAGCCGTTCGGTGTGGTCCGTCAGCGCCTGTGCCTGTCCGGCGCTCAGGTGCCCGGCCGCGAGCAGGTCCCCGCTGTCGCGCGCCACCCGGCCGAGGGCGAACAGCCGGGCCAGCTCGCCCAGCCGGTCGCGGTCCGCTCCGGCGGGCAGCGCCTCGACCGCCTCCTCGTACGCCTCGGCCGCCTGCCGGCAGGCGTGCGCCTCGACCCCGCGCAGCGCGGGGCCCGCCGCCGCGTTCCACCGGCCCAGCGGGTCGCCGGGAGCCGTCCGGGCCGCCCGGGCCCCGGCGCGCGCGAACCACAGCTCCTCGGCGCGGCCCAGCAGCCGGACCAGGAACCGGAGATCGGTGAGCTCGCCGCTGTCCGGGGCGCCCGGCTCGTACGGGGGCCGGTCGGCGAGCAGGGCGGCGGCGGCCCTGGCGTGGACGGCGAGGTTGTCGCCCTCGGCGGTGATGGCGCCCTCGACGCCGGTGACGAGCGCGGCCATCCCGTTGTTCTCCAGGAGGCCCTGCGCGCCGCAGCGTTCCCGGGACTCCACGATCACGGCCCTGGCCTGCCAGGTGATCCAGCCCTTGGCGATGTCCACCAGGCGCTCGGCCGCCTCCCGCCCGGCCTCCGGCCCCGCCTGGGCCGCCTCCCAGCGGTCCAGGACGCGGCGGTGCAGCAGGCTCATGGCGAAGACCGTGGCCATGGCCTCGGCGAGCGGCCCGTGGTGGGTGCGGTACGCGAGCACCGGCAGCCGCGCCCCGCGCCCGGCGGAGACGTGGCGGTGGCCGCCGTACCGCACGGCGACGGCCAGCGTGGCGCGCGCCGAGCCGACGGCGCTGGCGCTCATGGAGATCCTGCCGGTGACGACCCGGGAGATGGAGGCGAGGAAGCGGCGCCTGCGGCCCTCAATGGCGCTGCGGAACTCCCCGTCGCCGTCGATCCATCCCTGCGGGCCCGTCAGCAGCGCCTCGCGCCCCACGAAGACGTGGTCGAACGAGGTCAGGCTGTGGTCGACGGGGCTGCCCATGCGGGCGGGCAGCCTGCGCACGCGTACGCCCGGCAGCGGGCCGGTGGCGTCGGTGAGCGGCACCAGCAGCAGGAAGACGCCCCGGTCGGCCCCGCCGGCCAGCAGCCGGGCGGCGACGAGCCCCGACTTGGGACCGCCCGGCTGCCCGGTATTGGGCATGAACTTCTGCGCCCCGCAGTGCGGGGTGTGCAGCACGAACCCGTCGCGCACGGGGTCGTAGGAGGCGGTCGTCTCGACGGCCGCCGCGTCGTTGCCGTGCGCCACCTCCGTGCAGAGGAAGGTTCCGGTGCGCCGCAGCGTCAGGAAGTCCGACAGGTCGCGGGGGTTGTCGGCGATGTGGTCCAGGAGGCTGCCGAGGAAGAGGTTGTAGTGGATGCCCGCGATGGTGGCGAGCGCCGGGTCGACCGGGGCCAGCCACTCGTGCAGGGCCGCCAGCGCCCGGAAGTCGGAGGCCGGGCGGGCGGCGCTGTCCAGGGCGTCGTTGAGGGTGCGCAGTCGTGCGTACGCGCGGGCGAGCCGTTCGTCCGGAGTGCCGCCGGCCGCCGGCCCCGGCGGCAGCCGGAACGGGTCGGTGGCGACGAGGCGCTGCCAGAAGCCGTGCTCCCGGCGGGCGTCGGCGCCGAGGAGTACGGAGGTGAGCGGGCGTGCGAGAGGGTCGGCGACGGTGAGCGTGGTGGTCATACAAAGCTGAACGACCGGCGTACGGTCAGGACACCGCGCTCGGGCAGATGTTCACCGTCCGGAGGGGCGAACCCGTTCGAAGCAGAGGGCGACGTTGTGGCCGCCGAAGCCGAAGGAGTGGCTGACGGCCCGCTCCACGCGCAGGCGGCGCGGCTCCTTGGTGACGCAGTCGATGTCCCAGTCGGCGGGCGGGGCGTCCAGGTTGGCGACCGGCGGGACGACCCCGTGTTCGAGGGTCAGCACGGTGGCGGCGGCCTCGATCGCGCCCGCGGCGGCGAGCGTGTGCCCGAGGACGCCCTTCGGGGCGGTGACCGGGGGCCGGTGCGGGAACAGCCCGGCGATCAGCTCGGCCTCCATCGCGTCGTTCAGCGGTGTCGAGGTGCCGTGCGCGTTGACGTGGCCGACCTCGTGGGCGGCCCAGCCCGCCTGGGCCAGGGCTGCCTCGACGGCGCGCCGGGCGCCCCGGCCGCCGGGGTCGGGCGCGGTGGGGTGGTGGCCGTCCGTGGCGGCCCCGGTCCCGGCGAGCACGGCCCGCACCCGGGCGCCCCGGGCCGCCGCGTGCGCGCCGCGCTCCAGGACGAGCACCCCGGCGCCCTCGCCCAGCACGAAGCCGTCGCGGTCGGGCGCGAAGGGCCGGGAGGCGGCGGCGGGGTCACCGGTGCGCGTGGACAGCGCGCCCAGCTGCGCGAAGGCCGCGGCCACGAGGGGCGTCAGGACGGATTCCGCGCCGCCCGCGACGACGAGGTCGCACCGGCCGGTGGCCAGGAGGTCGTGCGCGGTGGCGAGGGCGGTGGCACCCGAGGCGCAGGCGGTGGCGGGGGCCAGGCTGGGGCCGTGGGCGCCCAGGTCGATGGCGATCTCGCCGGCCGCCGCGTTGGGCATCATCATCGGCGCGAGGAGCGGCGAGACGGCCTGCGCGCCGCCGAGGTCGAACCGGCGGACGTTGTCCACCAGGGCGGAGACCCCGCCGACGCCGACGCCGAGCACGACGCCCACCCGGCTGCCGTCCCAGCGGTCCGGGCGCAGCCCGGCGTCGGCGACGGCCCGGCGCGCGGCGACCAGGGCCATCTTGGCGAACCGCGCCATCCGCCAGCCGGCGCGGCCCCCGATGGCCCCGTCCAGATCCGTCCGGTCGGCCGGGCAGGCGAAGTCGGCGGGCAGCCCGGCCAGTTGCCCGCAGCGCCGGGCCGTGGACCGCCCCGCGCACAGCCCGGCCCAGAAGGCGCGCTCGTCGTCGCCCGCGGGGGTGACCAGCCCCAGCCCCGTCACCACGGTCGCCGTTCCCGTGTCCCGCACCATGCCCCGGTCCTCCCCTGCGTCATTGGTCCTCTGAAGGGGAACGCGCCGGGGGCCGTCGAGGGTGCGGGCCGAGCCGGATGTCAGCCGGACCCGAGCGCTTGGCGCAGCTCCGCCTCGTCCGGCGGGTTCGCCCCGGCCCGGGCCACCGTCACCGCCGCGGAGGCCGCCGCGTGGCGCAGCACGTCGCTCACGGTGCCCCGTTCCGGGGAGCGCAGCCGCTTCCGGCCGGCCTCGCCGAGCAGGCCGTGGGCGGCGAGCGCGTGCAGGGTGCCGGACATGAACGCGTCGCCCGCGCCCACCGTGTCCACCACTTCGGCGGGCAGCGCGCCGGTGTCCACCTGGCCGCCCGGCAGGACCGCCGTGGCACCGGCCGCGCCGCGGGTGACGAGGACGAGGGCGGGGCCGGACGCGAGCCAGCGCCGGGCGGCCTCGGCCGGGTCCTGGCGGGGGTAGAGCCAGCCCAGGTCCTCGTCGCTGGCCTTGACGACGTCGCTGAGGGCCACGCACCGTTCGACCCGGCGCACGGCGGTGCCGTGGTCGCCCATCAGCGCGGGCCGCACATTGGGGTCGTAGCTGACGGTGGCGGCCGTCCGCAGCGATTCGACGGCGTCGAGCACCGTGGCCGCGCCGGGTTCGGTCACCGCCGCGATCGACCCGGTGTGGACGTGCCGGGGCCGCCGGTCGAGGGCGACCCGGCCGAGCGTCCAGGCGATGTCGAACGCGTAGGCGGCCCGGCCTTCGCCGTCCAGGGTGACGACGGCCGACGGGGTGGGCCCGGGGGCTCCGTCCGTCAGCACCTCGACGCCCGCCCCGGTGAGGTGCGCGCGGATGAGCCGTCCGTTGTCGTCCCGGCCCAGCTGGGTGAGGAGCGCCGCGTCGTGGCCGAGCCTGGCCAGGCCGTACGCCAGGTTGGCCGGGCTGCCCCCGGGGTGCACCCGGTCGGGCGCCCCCGGGACGCGGACGATGTCGGCGACGCATTCACCGATGACCAGGAAGTCGGGACGGTCGGGCATGAGGGCGGGATCTCCCGGGGTGCGGCGGACGGGTGGCGGAACGTCCGGCCCACCGTACGGCCCCGGGCCCGGGGCCGTACGGGCGGTGGCCCTATGTGTCCAGCGCGTCGGCCACCAGTTCCAGGAACCGGGCGTGGGCGTGGGCGCTGCACACCGGTTCCGGGTTCCACGGGACCACCCGGGCGGTCGCGGCGACGGCCGCCCACTCGGCGTTGTCGCGCAGCTCGGCGAGCGGGGTCGCGTTGCCCCGGATGTCGGCGAGGACGACGTCGGGGCGCAGGGCCGCGGCCTCGGTCCAGCCGGCCGTGGACCAGTTGGCACCGGGGCCTTCGGCGGGCTCGATCAGGCCGACGCCGAGGTCGGCGAGGACCCGGAGCTCGGGCCACATGCGGGGGCGGGCCAGGTATGCCTGGTCCTGGTCCGCCGGGGACAGGGCGAGCACCCTCGCCCGGTCCGGGCCTTCGGTGAGGGCGCGCAGGCGGTCGCGGGCGGCGTCCAGTTCGCGGGCCGCCGACGCGGGTTCCGCGGCGCCCAGCGAGCGGGCCAGCTCCGCGAACCGGTCGCCGATCCCGGCGAGGGTGCGCGCCTGGCCGACGTCGATGACGACGACCGGGACGTGGCCCTCCAGATGCTTGGCGGTCTCCGGGTCGAGGCCGTAGACCTGGCCGCCGCCGTAGCTGACGGCGACGACGAGGTCCGGTGCGCAGCGCAGTAAGGCGTCCACGTCCAGGGTGGTCCCGGCACCGGCGTACGCGATGCCGTCCGGCGGGAGAGACCCGGTCTTCGCGGGGTCGGGTGCGGCCGGGTCGTCGTGGCCGGAGCCGAAGATCCCGGCCGGGCGTATCCCGTGGTCCCACAGGGTCGCACCGGCCTGTATGTAGGCGAGCACCCGTTGCGGGCGCTCGCCGGTTGCCGACAACTGCCCCCGGTCGTCGGTGAATTGCCACACGGTCCGCTCGTCCACGTCTCATGCCTCCCAGCCGGATTCCGCCGCCCTGGCGACGGCGGTCGACCAGTACCTGCCCAGCGGGAGCGGGCCGCATCCTCCGCAGCGGCGTCGGGTGCTACAGATCCGCCCGGGTGGAGCGTACGAGGTAGCTGACGGGGCCGGGATCGGGGACGTGGATCGCGGTGAAGCCGAGCCGGTCGTAGAAGGCTCTGGCCGGGGTGTTGGAGGTGAGCATGGACAGGTGGACGCCCTCGACCCCCTTGGCGTTCAGGGCCGCGAGGAAGGTGTTCATCAGCTCCTTGCCGTACCCCTTGCGCTGCCAGTCGGGCAGCAGGTCGATGTGCAGGTGGGCGGGGTGGGCGGCGAGTTCGGGCAGGACCATGCGCTCCGGATTGTGCAGGAGGGCGGTCATCTCGTCGGCGGGGGTGCGCGGCGGGCCCTCGGGCAGCGGGAAGCGGTCCGCGACCCGGGGCAGCCAGCTCTCGCGGTACTCCTTCACGAAGCGGGGCGTGTCGGCGGTGCCGAGGATGTAGCCGACGGCGCGTCCCGTGCCGTCGTCCAGGACGAAGGCGAGGTCCGGTTCCAGCTCGGCGTACGGCGTGGCGAAGATGGACGGCACCAGCTCGTGGTCCGGGTAGATGTCCCGGGCGTCGGCGCCGCCCGCGGCGGTGCGTATGCAGATGTCGGAGAGCGCGGCGCTGTCTTCGGGGCGGTAGGGCCGGAGGCCGGGATGCGAGGTCACCGGCTCATCCTGCCCACTCTGAGAGCGCTCTCACAAGGGGGTGTCAGGGGTTGACGGCCGTGAGGAGGACGACCGCGTCCTCCAGGGCGAGCAGCCCGTGCCGCTCCTGCGGGATCGGGTGCAGCCGTCCCGGGGTCAGTTCGACGTCGCCGGAGGCGGCGGTGAGCCGGACGGAGCCGCGCAGGACCTGGAGCGAGGCGGCCGGCGGGGCGTTGTGCTCGTCCAGCGCGGAGCCCGAGGTGAGTGCGATGACGGTCTGCCGCAGCGGGTCCTGGTGGAGCAGGAGGTGGGCGCTGCGGCCGTGCGGGGCCTCTCGGGCGGCGGCCAGGTGCTCGGCGGCGAGGGCATTCAGATCGTTCGGAGCGTCCATATGCCCACTGTGCCGCAGCCCCGGCCCGCCCGCGAACCTGCCGCACGCGCCTGGAAGCGCTCCCACGCGTCCAGGCCCGTGCGGCCGGTCATGGCGGCGTCAGGCGCGCAGCCACACCGCCGTGTCGTGCGGGAGGCGGCCCGCCTCGTCCAGGGGTCCGCTGGTGAGCAGCACCGCGCTGTGCGGGGGCAGCTCCGCGGCGTCGGCGGCCAGGTTGACGACGCACAGCAGTCCGTCGGTCCTGGCGAAGGCGAGCACCCCGGGCGCGGCGTCGAGCCAGGTCAGCCGCCGGATGCCGGGCTCGCCCCCGGTTCCGAAACCCGGTTCGGAGCGCCGCAGTCGAAGCGCCTCGCGGTACAGGTTGAGCATGGAGTCCGGGTCGCCGTTCTGGATGTCGGCGGCGTAGCCGGACCAGCCCTCCGGCTGCGGGAGCCAGGGTTCCGTGGTGGCCCCGAATCCGGCGTACGGTTCGCCCGCCGCCCAGGGCATGGGCACCCGGCAGCCGTCCCGGCCCGGGTCGGCGCCGTTCTTGCGGAAGTGCATCGGGTCCTGGATGCGGTCGAGCGGGATGTCGGCCTCGGGGAGGCCCAGTTCCTCGCCCTGGTAGAGGTAGGCCGCGCCGGGCAGGGCCAGCGAGAGGAGGGCGGCGGCGCGGGCCCGGCGGGTGCCGAGGGCGAGGTCGGTGGGGGTGCCGAAGGCCTTGACGGCGAAGTCGAACCCGGTCTCCTCCCGGCCGTAGCGGGTGACCGTCCGCGTGACGTCGTGGTTGCAGAGCACCCAGGTGGCGGGAGCGCCGACCGAGGCGTGCTCGGAGAGCGTGTCGTTGATGGCGGTGCGCAGCTTCTCCGGCTCCCACGGGCAGGCCAGGAAGTTGAAGTTGAAGGCGGTGTGCAGCTCGTCGGGGCGCAGGTAGCGGGCGAAGCGCTCGGTGTCGGGGAGCCAGACCTCGCCGACGAAGACGCCGCCGTACTCGTCCGCGATGGCCCGCCAGGAGCGGTAGATGTCGTGGAGTTCGTCGCGGTCCACGAAGGGGTGCGGGTCGCTGCCGATGACGAAGTCGGGGAGCGCGGGGTCCTTGGCGAGCAGGGCGGCGGAGTCGATGCGCACACCGGCGACGCCGCGTTCGAACCAGAAGCGCAGGACGTCCTCGTGCTCGCGGCGGACGGCGGGGTGCGCCCAGTTGAGGTCGGGTTGCTGGGTGGCGAAGAGGTGCAGGTACCACTCGCCGTCGTCCAGCCTGGTCCAGGGGGTGCCGCCGAATTCGGAGACCCAGTCGTTGGGCGGGATCTCGCCGTTCGCGCCGCGGCCCTTGCGGAAGTGGAAGAGGTCGCGCTCGGGGCTGCCGGGGCCGGCTTCGAGAGCGGCGCGGAACCAGGCGTGCTGGTCGGACACGTGGTTGGGCACGATGTCCACGATGGTGCGGATGCCCAGCTGGCGGGCCTCGGCGATGAGTTTCTCGGCCTCGGCGAGGGTGCCGAACGCGGGGTCGATCGTGCGGTAGTCGGCCACGTCGTAGCCGCCGTCGGCCAGCGGTGAGAGGTACCAGGGGGTGAACCAGAGGGCGTCCACGCCCAGTTCCACGAGGTAGGGCAGCTTGGCCCGTACCCCTGCCAGGTCGCCGGTGCCGTCGCCGTCGCCATCGGCGAAGCTGCGTACGTAGATCTGGTAAATGGCGGCGTCGCGCCACCAGGGTGCGGTGGCCTCGGACGGACGGTTGGCTGCCACTGACGTTCCTTTCGGGCAGGTGGGACTCCGCCGCCGGCCCGGCAAGCGGGGCAGGACGGGTGGACCGGCGGCGGAGCGCTGAGGGGAAGGCGGTTCGGGGAGCGGGCGTCAGCCCTTGAGGCCGCCCGCGGTGAGACCGCTCATGATGTTGCGCTGGAAGAGCAGGAAGATCAGCAGCGTCGGGATCGACGCGATGGTGAGCGCGGCGATCAGGACGTTCTCGGGGACGCCGCTGGCCAGGGAGTAGATGCCCACGTTGAGGGTCTGCTTGTTCGGGTCGGGCAGGGTGAGCATCGGCCAGAGGAAGTCCTTCCACACGCCGACGACGGCGAAGATGGAGACGACCCCGAGGATCGGCCGGGAGATGGGCAGGATGATCGAGCGCAGGGTGCGCAGCGGTGAGGCGCCGTCCATCGCCGCGGCGTCGAGGAGCTCGCCCGGGATGGAGTCGAAGAACCGCTTCAGCAGGAAGATGTTGAAGGCGTTGGTGACCGACGGCAGCCAGATCGCCCAGGGCGAGTTGACGAGGTTGCGCTGGACCAGCGGCACGTCCAGGACCGTCAGGTACTGCGGGACGACGAGCACGGTGGCCGGGATCATCAGCGTGGCCAGCATCATGCCGAGGATGACCTTGCCGAACACCGGCCGCAGCTTGGACAGCGAGTAGGCGGCGGCCACGTCGAAGATCAGCTGGAAGGCGAGTGCGCCGAAGGCGTAGTACAGGGTGTTGAACAGCAGCTTGGACAGGTCCATGACCGTCCAGGCCTGGCTGTAGTTCTCGGTGTGGAGGGAACTCGGGAAGGCGGTGGGCGGGCTCTGCACCACTTCCTGGGTGGTCTTCAGGCCGCCGGTGACCATCCAGTACAGGGGGCCGAGGAAGACGGCCGTGAACAGGACCATCACCAGGCCGAAGACGATCCAGTAGACGGCCTTGCCGCGTGGCCGGCCGAGCTGGGCCGGCGAGATCAGGGTGCGCTGGCGGCCGCGCTCGGCGGCCCCCTCGGACCTGCGCCGGGCGGACTTGCGTGACGTGCTCCCGCGCCGGGAGACAAGCGTGTTCGATGCCATGGTCGTGGCTCCCGTCCTAGTCTTCGCTGCTGCGGCTCAGTCGTACGTACACCGCGGAGAATCCCGCGAGGACGACGAGCAGGACGAGGCCGAGTGCCGCCGCGCTGCCGTAGTTGTTGAAGTTGAAGGCGTACTGGTAGATGAGGTAGACGACGGTGGTGGTGGAGCCCTCGGGGCCGGCGCCGTTGGTGAGCAGGAAGGGCTCGGTGAAGACCTGCATCGTCGCGATGATCTGCATGAGCAGCAGGAGCGAGAGGATGAGGCGGGTCTGCGGGATGGTGACGTGCCAGATCTTGCGCAGCAGCCCGGCGCCGTCGAGTTCGGCGGCCTCGTACAGCTCGCCGGGGATGCCCTGGAGCGCGGCGAGGTAGATGAGGGTGGCGCCGCCCATGTTCATCCAGGTCGCCGCGATGACGACGGAGAGCATCGAGGTGCTGGTGTCCTGGAGCCATTGCTGTTCGGGCAGGTGGAAGACGGCCAGGATGCGGTTGAAGAGCCCGTAGCCGGGGTCGTAGAAGTACTTGAAGAGCAGTACGGAGGCGACCGGCGGCAGCATCACGGGGAGGTAGACGAGCAGCCGCAGGTATCCCTGGCCGTGCCGGAACTCGTTGAGTACGACGGCTACGGCGAACGGGACGACGAAGCCGAGCAGCAGGGCGAGGACGGTGAACAGCAGGGTGTTGCGCCAGGCCTGCCAGAAGGCCGGGTCGTTGAACACGTACGTGAGGTTGGACCAGCCGGCCCAGGTGGTGGTGCCGTCCTCGTTCTTCTGGAAGGCCAGGATGAATTCCCGGACCATCGGATACCAGGAGAAGAGCGAGAAGCAGAGCACCGCTCCGATCAGGAAGCCGTGCGCCGAGATGTTGCGGCGCAGGGCGCGCAGGAACTCCTCGCGGGCGGAGTCCGGGCGGGCGGAGCCGCGGTGTCCCGGGCCAGGCCGGGTCGCCTTGCGGGGGGACAGGGTTGGGGCCGACATGGTGTCTCCTCGGTGCCGGTGTACGACGAGCGCGTAGCGGACGGGGTCCGGATGCGGGGCCGGGTCCGCGTGACCCGGCCCCGCGCGTCCGTTACTGGTTCGCCAGAACCTGGTTGACCTGCTGCTCGGCGGTGGAGAGCAGCTTGTCGATGTCGGCGTTCTTGTTGGTCAGGACACCGGACATCGCGTTGTCGAGGATCTTGTAGATCTCCTGCGCCTTCGGCGGCTCGGCCTTGCCGGGGACCGGGTTGTCCATGAACGCCTTGAAGTTCTCGACGGGCATCGTCGCGTTCTGGGCGCGTGCGGCGTCGTCCTTGGTCTTGCTCTCGCCGAGGAAGAAGTTCGGCTGCGGCAGGCCCACGGGGAGCTTGTCGGCCTTGGTGCGGGCCCAGTCGAACTGGCCCTTGCCGGGGGTGAGGTTCTTGAAGTTCAGCCAGGCGATGGCGGCCTTGATCTGGTCGGGTGAACTGCCCTTCTTGATCAGGTAGTTATTGCCGCCGAAGAGGGTTCCCTTGCCGCCGGGGATGGGGCCGAGGCCGAAGGTCTCGTACTGGGCGCCGAGCTGCTGCACCATGTACGCGATGTCGTCGGGGGCGGCGAGGAACATGCCCAGCTTGTCGCTGGCGATCTGCTTCTGGAGGTCGCCCCACTTGAGCAGCTGGGTCTTGCCCATGCTGTCGTCCTCCCAGCGCATGTCGTGCAGCTGCTGGAGGACCTGCTTGCCGGTCTCGTCGTTGAAGGCGGCCTTCTTCCCGGAGGCGTCGACGATCTCCCCGCCGAGACCGAACTGCGTCGCGGCGAAGTGCCAGCCGCCGTTGTTGCCGGCGCTGTACTCGCCGTATCCGGAGATGCCCTTGCCGAGGGCCGCGATCTTCTTGGCGGCGGCGCGCACCTCTTCCCAGGTGGCGGGCGGCGTGTTCGGGTCCAGACCGGCCTGCTCGAAGAGCTTCCGGTTGATCATCAGGCCCATGGTGTAGTTGCTCGTCGGCAGGCCGTAGAGCTTGCCGTCCTTGCGGGCCACGTCGACCACCTGCGGCTGGATGTCCTTCAGCGCGGGCACGGTCTTGTCGTTGACGTACGCGGAGATGTCCTCGGCCCCGTCGTTGTCCAGGACCTGCTGGAGGTCGCTGAAGTACGCGTAGAAGACGTCGGGCTGCGACTTGCCCTTCAGCATGGCCGTGAAGCGGGGCGGCTCGTTGCACTGGCCCGGGGTGGACTTACCGTTGATCGTGACGTTCGGGTACTTCTGGTTGAACGTCTTGATGTCCTCCTTCCACTCCCGCAGCTCCGCGGCCTTGGCGGCCGGCGGCATGCAGTCGATGGAGATCGTCACCTTGGTCTTCGGGTCCAGCGGAGCCGAGGGGTCGGACGAACCCTTGGACGAACTGCTCGTGTCGTCGTCCTTGCTGCTGCTCGTGCCGCAGGACGCGAGCGAGGTCAGGGCAAGTGCGGTGACAAGGGCAGCCGCGGAGGCACGGCTGATACGGCGTGTGCGGCGCAACCCAGCACTTCTCATCGATGGTCCCCTTCGGGCATGAGCGTGGATGGCCCTCGGCCGACTGACTGCCGGGGCGAGGCACACTCAACCAGCGCCGACATGTGAACGCAATATCTCGCGCAGTTTTCGTAAAAGTTTGACAGTCGTTGGTACGCCGCATGCGGAACACGGCGTGGGCGCAGCACGGGGCGCCGCCCGGCGGACCGGACGGCGCCCCTGTGTGCGGTGGTTGCTACGGGTTGATGTTGATCTTCATGGTGGACGTCGTGTTCTTCACGTCCTGGGCGTTGTCGCTGAACCTGAGCCCGTTGAAGGTGACCTCACCGACGGCGGGCCCCTGGCCGGCCTCGGGCATCTCGTTGGCCCACAGCCCGAAGCCGGACTTGGCGTCGAAGGCGTCGCCGCTCTTGTGGGCGCCGGAGATCGAGATGTCGGTCAGGATGGTGTCCTTGATGGGGAACTGCGGCTGGCCCCCCACGTAGTTGGTCTGGAACATGATGCCGCTGTACGTCGGGGCGACGATGTCGACATGGTTGATCCGGATGCCCTGGAAGACCTTGGAGGCGGAGAACAGCCAGATGCCGGGGAAGGTCTGGGAGCCCCAGAAATGGCCGCCGGAGCGGACCACGGAGACGTTCTCGACCGTCGTCGGGCCGGTCCCGAAGCCGTTCATCGGGTAGCCGAAGTCGAGCGAGCTGACGGTGATCCCCGAATACACCAGGGTGTCCGCGATGCGGATGTTGCGGAAGGTGTTGTCGTAGCCGCCGTAGACGGCCACACCGGCCGCGCGCCAGGTCAGGAGCGAGGTGAGGTTCTCGTAGACGTTGTTCTTCATGTCCGCGCCGCCTGCGTCGATCGCCGAGAAGAGCGCGAAGCTGTCGTCACCGGTGGCCCGCGACTCGTTGTTGACGACGTGGTTGTCGGTCGAGCCGTTGGTCATGTTGATGCCGTCGGCGAAGGTGTCGCGGATGCGGGAGTTCTTGATCGTGATGTTGTCGGTGTTGGCGCCCCAGTAGAGGCACACCGTGTGCTCGTTCCAGATGTTGTCGATGACCATGTCCGACACGTTGGAGAAGTCGAACACCTTGCCCGGTCCGTCGATGCGCGAGGTGTAGTTCCCGAAGTACGCGAAGTTCGCGAACGTCGAGCCCTTGGCGCTCGCCTCGGCCCGGAAGCCGATGTCGGTGTTCTCCTGCGTCGAGGGCGCGTGGAATCTGGTGTACCAGGGCCCCGCGCCGATCACCTGCACGGCCTTGCCGTAGACCTGGAACTTGCCGGCGGTCTCGTAGTCGCCCGCGGGCAGGTAGACGCCGACCAGCTTGCCCGTGGTGTCCATCCGCACCTTGTCCAGGGCGTTCTGGACGTCCTGGTGGGTGAAGCCGGCCGGAACGGCGTAGCCGGCCGGGTCCGGGTTGGCGATCTGGGTGGCCTGCTCCAGGCCGATGAAGTCGATCGCGTAGGTGCTGGTGTTGGCCGCGTCCTTCTGGAGCCGGATCCTGCTGCCCGCCGGGACCGTCCTGCCCAGCATCACATTGGCCTCGTCGTAGATGTGCCGGGGTGAACCCGAGCCCGGGGAGTTGCCGGGGCCCGTCTCGGCGCCGTACAGCCAGGCGTACTTCGAGGTGAGGTCGATCGCCTTGAGGAAGGTGCCGTCCACATAGATGTTGAGCTTGGAGTCGATGCCGCCGCCGCCCGCCGAGTCCGGGATGGAGTAGCGGGTGACCAGGGTGTTGGTGCTGGCCCGGGTGGTGAATTCGACGTAGTTGCCGGTGCTGTTCAGCGTGACCGCCTTGCGGCCCGACGCCTCGCCCGCGACGTCGCCGACGGTCCTGTTCGGCCCGACGACCTTCGCGCCGCCGCCGGTGACGCCGTCCTCCGCCTCGTAGGTGTCGTACGGCATGTTGGCGCCGCGCCCGACGAAGAAGGAGCTGCTGACGGTGTTGTTCTCGCGCTTGACGGGCAGCTCCTCGGCGTCGTCCGCGACCACCGTCTTCACGGTGTACGAGCCGTTGGCCGCCGTCCAGGAGCCCAGCTTCACCGGGGCGCTGGTGGCGCCCGCGGCGATCGAGCCGGTGTAGCTGCCGGTGAGGGTCTTCACCGTGGCGCCCTTGGCGTCGAGCAGGGTCACGGTGACGGCGTGGGCGCCCGCGGCCGAGGCGACCGTGCCCTGGTTCCGGATGGCGACGGAGAAGGTGACGTCGTCGCCCTGGGCCGGGGCGGACGGCGAGGTGGTGACCGCGGTGGGCACCAGGTCGGAGCTGGCGACCGGCTTGACGACCAGGCCGGAGGCGCTGGTGTAGGTGTTGTCGGTCTCGTTCTGCTCGATGATCTGGTTGTCCGGGTCGGCGACCGCGCTCAGCGTGTACGTGCCCGCGTCGCGCGCCCCGATGTCGGCGCTGGCCTGTGTGGAGGCACCTGCGGCGAGCGCGCCCACGGTGGCGGTCGCGACCTTGGTGTCACCGAGCCGGAATTCGAGCTTGCCGGCCGGGGCGGCGACGGCGCCGGTGTTGCGCACCGTCGCGGTGAGCGTCACCGGGTCCGACTCGACGGGCGCGGCCGGGCTCGCGGTGACCCCGCTGACCTGGAGGTTCGGGTTGGGGGCCGGGGCGCCCAGCACCTGGAACTCCGCGACCTGCCCGGCGGGCGCGCCGGTGTTGGAGGTGAACTTCAGCTGGACGTCGGCGACCCGGGCGTCGACCGGGATCGTCACCGTGTTGGCGCTGCCCGGGCTGAACGCGTAGTCCTTGGCGGCGACCAGGCCGGTGAACGACGAGGCGCTCTGCTCGCGGCCGAGGACCTGGATGTTCTGGGTCCTGGCGCCCCAGCTGCTGTCCGGGTTGAGCTTCACGACGACGCTCTGGGTGTCCGCGTTGGCGCCCAGCTTCACCGTCAGGGTGTTGGGGTAGCTGCCGCCGGCGCCCTCCCAGTAGGTGGAGAGCTGGTTGTCGTTGGCGTTCTCCGCGACGAAGGTGTGCACCACCGAGGAGGCGGTGATGGGCTTGCCGACGGCGAGGTTGGAGGCCGCACCGGTGGAACCGTTGCGGGTGACGGTGTTGCTGTCGCCCGAGACGTTGCCCGCCGCGTCCCTGGCCCGCACGACGTACGACACGGTGGTGCCGGCGGACTGGGTGTCGGTGTAGGTGGTGACATCGCCGGCCACGGTCTTGCGCAGCACGTTGTTGGCGTAGATGTCGTAGCCGGTGACGCCCTTGTTGTCGCTGGACGCCGTCCAGGTCAGCTTGATCTGGCCGGAGGAGGGCTCGGTGAAGCTCAGGTTCGACGGTGCGGTGGGCGCCTGGGTGTCACCGGAGTCCCCCTTGCGGGTGACGGTGTTGCTGTTGCCCGAGACATTGCCCGCCGCGTCCCTGGCCCGTACGTAGTACGAGACGGTGGAGCTCGTCGGGCGGGTGTCGGTGTACGTGGTCACGTCACCGGCGACGCTGGTCAGCAGGGTGTCGTCGGCGTAGACGTCGTAGCCGGTGACGGCGGTGTCGTCCGTCGACGCCTGCCAGGTCAGCTTGATCTGCCCGGTGGCCGGTTCGGTGTACGCCAGCTGCGCCGGGGCGCTCGGTGCCTGGGTGTCACCGGTCTCGGGACCGTAGACCTCCAGCTCGGAGACCTGGGCGCCGGGCTGCACGCTGTTGGCGGTGACCAGGACGCGGACGTAACGGGTGGTGGTGGCGTCGAAGGTGATCGTCGCCGTCTCGGAGCCGGGGCTGAAGGTGTATGCCTCGGTCTGCGTCAGGTCCGTGAAGTCGGAGCCGTTGGCGCTGCCCTGGATCTTCAGCGTCTGGCTGCGGGTCTCCCAGCCGTCGGGCAGCCGCAGCACCACGCGGTCGACGCGCACCGAGGAGCCCAGGTCGGCCTGGAGCCACTGCGGGAACTCGTTGTTGCGGCTCTCCCAGTAGCTGGCCCGGTTGCCGTCGTTGGCGTTGGCCGCGATGTACGTCTGGGTGTTGCTGCTGGCGGTGAGCGGGCGCCCGGAGGCGAGGTTCACCGAGGACTCCGCCGCCGCCCGGACCTCCAGCTCGGCCAGTTGGCCGTTGTCGGAGGCGGTGTTCGCGGTGATGTCGGCCCGGACGAAGCGGGTCCGGGTGGCCGGGAAGCTGATGGTGACCTCGTTGGAGCTGCCCGGTGCGAAGGAGTAGGAGGCCGAGGTCTTCAGCGTGGAGAAGCTGGTGCCGTCGACGCTGCCCTGGAGGGAGAGCGTTTGGCGGCGGGCCGACCAGTCGGCGGGGAGCTTCAGTGTGACCTGGTCGATGCGGGTGACCTTGCCCAGGTCGCTCTGCACCCACTGGGGCAGGGACTTGCCCGATCCTTCCCAATAGGTGGACTGCTGTCCGTCGGCGATGTTCCCGGCGGACTTCCCGCTGCTCGCGGCGGCGCGGTGGCCGGCCGCGATGTTCGGGCCCCCGGCGGCCGAGGCGTTCAGCGCCGGCCAGGCGACCATCATCAGGCTGGTGGAGACGGTCGCGGAAAGAATCCGCCATCTCCAGCGTCGCGTTCTCATCTGTCCCCGATCTGCTGCCTCGGCGCAGGACGGCCGAGGCGCGGCTCAGTCTGCGACCCCGCCGGTACATGACTTTCTGCACCGACGGGATGACCTTTTGCGTTTTGCGGTCAGAGAGTTGCAGAGAATTGACGTGGAGTCCACCACTCCGGCAGAAGTTCGCAGCCTTGCAGGCGTTGCCCCTTCGGGCCAACATCCCTGACAAGAAGGGCATTTGACTACGGAAACACGGAGCCGGCCGCACACCCCCGCGCCCGCAAGGAATTTGCGTAAATTCGCAAGCCCATGAAAGGGGCCAGCTCGGACGGGGTGCCCGCGCAGGACCGGACTACTCGGCCCAGGCGCGCTCCAGCAGTACGGGGAAGGCGGCGGGCTCCCGTCCGATCAGTTCGGCCAGGGCGGAATCGACGGTGGCGAACTCCCCGCCTCGCGCCGCCGCGAAGATGCTCAGCATCAGGTCGGCGACCGGGGCGGGAGCACCGTGCGCCACGACCTGGTCGCGGAAGGCGTCGCCGGGGACGACGGTG
This sequence comes from Streptomyces sp. NPDC052299, assembly GCF_040679335.1. Classification (NCBI taxonomy): domain Bacteria; kingdom Bacillati; phylum Actinomycetota; class Actinomycetes; order Kitasatosporales; family Streptomycetaceae; genus Streptomyces; species Streptomyces sp. NPDC052299. The sequence goes on from NZ_JBFAUP010000017.1 coordinate 45,493, forward strand.
CGGGTGAAGGGCCGCCCGGTGATCCGCGCCGCCATTTCGGCGACGGCGTCGAAGTCGAGCGCCGCCGGACCGGTGAGCGGCGGGGTGGGCCCCTCGAAGCGGCCCTCATCGGCCAGGATCAGCGCAGTGGCCTCGGCGAGATCGTCGTGGCCGGTCCAGGCGACGGGGCCGTCGGCGGGGAGCGCGGCGTCACCGGTGTGACGGGCGGCCTCCAGGAAGCGCAGGGCACTGGCGGCGTAGAAGCCGTTGCGCAGCGAGGTCCAGGGCAGGCCGGTGGCGCGGAGCAGGTCCTCGGTCCGGGCGTGGTCACGGCACGCCTGGAAGCGTGAATCGTGGGCGGCTCCGGCCTGGCTGGTGTACAGGATGCGGCGGGCCCCTGCCGCCGCGGCGGCTTCGATGGCGGTGCGGTGACCGGCGACACATTCCTCGCCCGTGCGGTCCAGGGAGACGAGCAGCACCTGCTCGGCACCCTCGAAGGCGTGGACGAGCGAGGCGGGGTCGTCGAAGCTGCCCCGCCTGACACGGACGCCGCGGCCGGCGAGGTCAGCGGCCTTGCGGGGATCACGGACGCTGACGCCCACGCGACCGGCGGGAACGTGGACGAGCAGGTGCTCGACGATGCGGCGGCCGAGCTTTCCGGTGGCTCCGGTAACGATGATCACAGGGTTCTCCCAACAGCGTTCACGGCGATATTTCCAGTGGAATCATCTTCACGATAACACTGGAACTTACACTGGAATCAAGAACCCGATATCATCGATACATGTCGATCCGTGAGACCGTCGCCGACCCCCGCCGGCGCATCATCGAGGCAGCCGTCGAACTCCTGGAAAGCGGCGGCCCCGGCGCGGTGAGCACGCGCGCGGTCGCCGCCGCGGCGGGGATGCAGCCGCCGGCCATCTACCGCCACTTCGGCGACAAGGACGGACTGCTCGAAGCGGTCGCCGAGCACGGCTATGCGCAGTTCCTGGAGAGCAAGCGCGCTCAGCTCGACCCCGCGCCGGAGGACCCGGTGGAGGAGCTGCGCCGCGGCTGGGACGTGGCGGTGGAGTTCGGGATCTCGCGTCCGGAGCTCTTCGCCGTGATGAACAGGGCCACCGGCTCGACGGCGGACGCGGCACACCGCGCGGGTACGGAGATCCTGCGCGGCCGGGTGCGCAGGCTGGCGGCAGCGGGGTGGCTGCGGGTCGATGAGGAGCTGGCCGCCCAGATCATCCGGGCCACCGGCCAGGGTGGGGTCACCACGTGGCACGCCACCCCCGTGGAGCGCCGCGATCCGGCGCTGCTGACCGTCCTGCGCGAGTCCATGGTCGCCGCGGTCACCCGTGCCGAGCCGGTGGTCCCCGCCGCCGAGTCCGGCCCCGCCCCGGCGGCCCGCGCGCTGCGCGCCGCCCTCCCCGACGACACCGGCGTCCTGAGCGAAGCCGAACAGCGCCTGCTGCACGAGTGGCTGACGCGCCTGGCGGGGGACGGCGGCCCGCCGGGGGCGTGAGTTCAGCTCATCGACCGGGCGGCGTCCACCGGTAGCGGACGTCCGGCTCGTTCTCCTCGTTCCGGCTGCCGTCGTCGAAGGCGACCGCGGTGAAGCCGTGGCGCTCGTAGAAGGACCGGGCCCCGGTGTTGCGCTGGAAGGTGTAGAGGGTGAGTCCCGTGGGGCTGGCCTCCTTGGCCGCCGCCAGCAGGAGCGAGCCGATGCCCCGGCGGCGCAGGCCGGGGTCGACGTAGAGGTGTTCCAGCTCGGAGCCGTCCAGGGAGAGGAAGCCGGCGATCCGCGCGTCCCCGCGCGTCTCGGCCACCCGGACATCGGTGCCGGGCAGCACCACATGGGTCAGCCACGCCAGCGTCGCCTCGTCGCTGTGCACCCGCGCCAGATACGGCATGGCGGCGGCGCGGGAGGCGAGGAAGAGCCGGGTGAGGGGCCCGGCGTCGTCCGCCCGGGCCTCCCGGAGCACTGCGGGGCTGCTGTCCAACGGCATGCGAGGTCTCCTGTCCGAGTCGCCGCCGACCTGGGCTCGGGGCGCACGGTGATCGAACATACGTCGGACATGCTCCGGATCTCCATAGGATATGAGCGCCCCTGCCCCACCGGTGCCGCCCGAGGCACCCGCCCCCGCCGAGGAAACGACGTAACGGTGTACCAGCCCCATGAGTTCACGCTGACCGAGGACGGCTATCGGGGGCCCGCGCCCTCCTGGAGCGGCGGGGCCCCTTCCCTGTGGCTGGTGGACACGGAGCGCGCGGCCGGGGCCGCCCTGCTGCTGGCTCCGAAGATCCTCGACGCCTCGGAGCTCACCCGGATGGAGCGGCTGGCCTTCCCCGCGGACCGGGCCTGCTACGCCGCCGCCCACCTGGCCCTGCGCCTGCTGCTCGGAGCCCGTCAGGGCCTCGCCCCGGAGGCCGTACGGCTGACGCGGGAGCGCTGCCCCTCCTGCGACGGCCCGCACGGCCGGCCCGCGACCGGCGGCGGCACGCACTTCTCGCTCTCCCATACCCGGGGCGTCGCCCTGCTGGCGTTCGCGGACGCCCCGGTCGGGGTCGACGTGGAGCGGGTCCCGGATGCGCGGGTGGTGGCGGAGGTGTCCGGGCAGCTGCACCCGGCCGAGGCGGCCGAGCTGGCCGGGCTGCCGCAGGAGGAACGGCCCGCCGCCTTCGCCCGGGTGTGGACCCGCAAGGAGGCGTACCTCAAGGGCGAGGGCACCGGCCTGGCGGGCGGACTGGACCGCGAGCACGTCGGCACCGGCCCGCGCCCCGTCGGACCGCCGGGCTGGGCCGTCACCGATGTCGCCGTTCCCGCCGGCTACGCGGCGGCGGTGGCCGTGCGGGCGGCGGGGCGACCGCCCGCGGGGGACCACGACCGGCGAAAATGACCGCACGGGCACATCGCACCGACCGACCGATACGGAGGAGTGGCAGATGCCGCACGCACGAGCCGGACAGCAGGCGCGCCCCGAGGATCTGACCGACGTGGCACGGCTGGTGACGGCGTACTACGCACTGCACCCCGATCCGGCCGAGCCCGGCCAGCGGGTGGCGTTCGGCACCTCCGGGCACCGCGGTTCGTCGACGGCCACCGCGTTCAACGAGGACCACATCGCGGCGACGAGCCAGGCCATCAGCGAGTACCGGGCGCGGCAGGGCACGGACGGGCCGCTGTTCCTGGGGGCGGACACCCACGCCCTGTCGGAGCCGGCCCGGGTCACCGCCCTGGAGGTGTTCGCCGCCAACGACGTGCGCGTCCTCATCGACACCGAGGACGGGTACACGCCGACGCCCGCGGTGTCGCACGCCATCCTCACGTACAACCGCGGCCGCGCGTCCGGCCTCGCGGACGGCGTCGTGGTCACCCCCTCGCACAACCCGCCGGGCGACGGCGGGTTCAAGTACAACCCGCCGAGCGGCGGTCCGGCGGGGTCGGACGCGACCGGCTGGATCCAGGACCGGGCCAACGAGATCATCACGGGCGGGCTCAAGGGCGTCCGCCGGATGCCGTACACGCGGGCGCTCGCCGCCGCCACGACCGGCAGGTACGACTTCCTGGGCACCTACGTGGCGGATCTGCCCTCCGTCCTGGACCTGGACGCGGTGCGCGAGGCAGGTGTCCGGATCGGCGCGGACCCGCTGGGCGGCGCCTCGGTCGCGTACTGGGGGCGGATCGCCGAGCAGCACCGGCTGGACCTGACCGTGGTCAACCCCCTGACCGATCCCACCTGGCGGTTCATGACGCTGGACTGGGACGGGAAGATCCGGATGGACTGCTCGTCGCCGCACGCGATGGCCTCGCTGATCGAGCGGCGCGACCGCTACCAGATCGCCACCGGCAACGACGCCGACGCCGACCGGCACGGCATCGTGACCCCGGACGGCGGGCTGATGAACCCGAACCACTACCTCGCCGTGGCCATCGACTACCTGTACGCGCACCGGGAGAACTGGCCGTCCCGGGCGGGCGTCGGCAAGACCCTGGTGTCGTCCGGGATGATCGACCGGGTCGCCGCCGACCTCGGCCGGGAGCTGGTCGAGGTGCCGGTCGGCTTCAAGTGGTTCGTGGACGGGCTGTCCGACGGCTCGCTGGGCTTCGGCGGCGAGGAGTCGGCCGGGGCGTCGTTCCTGCGCCGGGACGGCTCGGCGTGGACGACCGACAAGGACGGCATCCTGCTCGCCCTGCTGGCCTCCGAGATCCAGGCGGTCACCGGCGAGTCCCCGTCCCGGCGCTACGCCGCGCTGACCGCCCGGTTCGGCGAGCCCGCCTACGCGCGGATCGACGCCCCCGCCGACCGCGAGCAGAAGGCGGTCCTGGCGCGCCTCTCCCCGGAACAGGTCGACGCGGACACTCTGGCGGGCGAGCCCGTGACCGCCGTGCTGACCACGGCACCGGGCAACGGGGCCGCGATCGGCGGGATCAAGGTGACCACGGAGAACGCCTGGTTCGCCGCGCGCCCCTCGGGCACCGAGGACGTCTACAAGGTCTACGCGGAGTCCTTCCGGGGCGCTGAACACCTGGCCCGGGTGCAGGAGGAGGCCAAGGCCGTGGTGTCGGCGGCGCTGAACGCCTGACCCGGCGCGGTGCCCGCCCTCCCGGTGCCGGTTCCGGGAGGGCGGGCTCAGCTCACGGGGTCCACACGGTGGGCCTCGGGGCGTCCGCCATGCCGTTCCCGAGGAAGAACCCGGGGTGCGGGGGCTGGTTGTAGGCGGTGTTCTGCCAGGCCAGGGCGGTGCGGTAGGTGGTGTCGTGGAGCAGGGTGGTGATCCTGGTGCCGGTCTCGTAGGGCGTGGAGTAGATCCGTAGCGCGGTGTTGTTCGTCGTCGCCCAGACCACTTCCTCGCGCCAGTCGCCGAGGAGGTCGCCGGAGATGACCGGGGTGGCCTTGGTGCCGTTGTTGGCGTGGACGGAGGCGCCGGTCAGCAGGCGGGTGTCGCCGGAGGTGCCGTACTTGTCGATGTGGGTGCCGTCCAGCAGTTCCCGGGTGGTGTCACCGTCCCACCAGGCCAGGAAGTTGGTGCTGGAGGGCTTGCGGCTCGCGACCACCGTGCCGTGCGGGTCGCGTATCCCGGAGGCCGCGGACGACCAGGACTCGGCGCCGGGGCTGCCCGCCCAGATGTCGTCGCTGACACCGCGTCCGTTGTCGCCGCCGGCGGGCGTCGACCAGATGATCTGGCCCGTCCTCGCGTCGGCCATCCAGGACGAGGGCTTCGAGCCGTCCTCGTCCACCTTGAACTCCTCCAGTCCCGGGCGCGCCGGGTCCAGGTCGCCGACGTGCATGGCGTCGCCGTGGCCGTTCCTCGTCGTCCAGAGAGAACGGCCGTCGTCGTCCACGGCCATGGCGCCGTAGACGATCTCGTCCCTGCCGTCGCCGTCGACGTCGGCGACCGACAGCTGGTGGTTGCCCTGGCCGTCGTAGCCGCGTCCGGTATTGGTGGAGCTGTTGGTGTCGAAGGTCCAGCGCCGGGTGAAGGCCCCGCCCCGCCAGTCCCAGGCGGCGATCACCGTACGCGTGTAGTAGCCGCGGGCCATGATCAGTGAGGGCCGGCCGCCGTCAAGATAGGCGGTCCCGGCGAGGAAGCGGTCGACGCGGTTGCCGTAGCTGTCGCCCCAGGACGAGACGGTGCCGCGGGCGGGGACGTAGTCGACGGTGCCCATGGCGGCGCCCGTCAGGCCGTCGAACATGGTGAGGTATTCGGGGCCGGACAGGACGTAGCCGGAGGAGTTGCGGTGGTCGGCCGACGCGCTGCCGATGACGGTGCCCCGGCCGTCGACGCTGCCGTCGGCGGTCTTCATCGCCACCTCGGCCCGGCCGTCGCCGTCGTAGTCGTACACCTGGAACTGCGTGTAGTGCGCGCCGGAGCGGATGTTGCGGCCCAGATCGATCCGCCACAGCCGGGTGCCGTCGAGCCTGATGCCGTCGACGACGGTGTTGCCGGTGTAGCCGGACTGGGAGTTGTCCTTGGCGTTGGTGGGCTGCCACTTCAGTACGAAGTCGAGCGCGCCGTCACCGTCGAGGTCGCCGACGGAGGCGTCGTTGGCCTCGTAGGTGTAGGCGACGCCGTCGGGGGTCGTGCCGCCCGGGGGCGGGCTGATGGGCACGTCCTTGTACCCGGCGCGGAACTGGACCGCGTGCCCGGAGTCGCCCTGCTCGACACCGTCGACCACCGCGCGCACGGTGTAGTCGGCCGAGTTGGGGGCGCCGGGGTGGAAGTAGTTGGTCGAGCCGGTGACGGGCGAGGCGTTGACCTTCGTGCCGGCGCGGTAGACGTTGAAGGCGACCGAGTCGGGGTCGGTGGCGAGCCAGCGCCAGCTGATGAGGTTGCCCGAGTCGGTGTGCACACTGACGACGCCCCGGTCCAGCGCCTCCACCTGACGTGCGGTCGCGGCGTGCGAGGCATGGCCGGTGACGACCAGTCCGGCGGCGGCGAGGATTCCGGCGGTGACGGCGCCGAGCAGGGTCCGGGCCCGGGCGGTACGGCGTCTGCGGGAAGTACGGGGATGCGCGAGAGCCACGGTACGTGCCTTCCGGTGCGGGGGTGGGTACTCCTCAGTGGCCGCGGAGCACGGAAAGGTTGCCGCCTCCCGCGATCCCGTGCGCCCTCACCCGTTCGGCGCCGCGCGGTGGCGACCCCGGCCCGGGGGCGCGCAGGCTGTCCGGAGAGCTGCCGATCGCCAGGGGTGGCGGAGCCCGTTGGGGGTGTCACGTGTCGGATACCGGTACCACGGCCCCCGGTGCGGAGCCGGACGGCGGCGAGATGGCGGAGGCGCTGCTCGACACGCTGTTCAGCCAGTCCGCGGTCGGTCTCCACGTCCTGGACCTGGATCTCCGGGTGGTCCGCGTCAACGCCCTGACCGAGTTGGTGGAGCCGGAGCAGATCGTCGGCCTGCACTTCACCGACGCCTACCGGCTGGACGACCCGGAGGAGGCGGAGCACCTGCTGCGCCAGGTCCTGAAGACGGGCGCACCGGTCGTCAACCACGCGGTGCGCGGGCGCGTCGCCCTGGCTCCCGGCCCCGACCGCAGCCTGAACGTCACCCTGCACCGCCTGGACGCCCAGGACGGCCGCCCGCTCGGCCTGCTGGCGGCCGTGGTCGACGTCAACGAGCGGGAGAAGGCGCACATCCGGGCCGATGTGCTGGCGGCGGTGCGCCGGGGTGCTGGCCACTCCCTCGATGTGGTGGCGACCTGCGAGGGGCTGGTGTCGGCGTTGGTGCCCGCGTTCGCCGACCTGGCCGTGGTCGAGGTGGTGGACGAGGTGCTGCGCGGGGCCGATCCCCCGCTGAGCCCGCTGGGCCGGGACGTCCCGCTGCGGCGTGCGGCGGTGCGGGGAACGGAGGCGGCGCCGGACAACCTGGTCGGTGAGCTGCGCCGGCTGCCCGAGGCGACCCCGTTCGCCCTCGCCGTCACGGATCTGCGGCCCCGGCTGGTGCAGCTGGGCCCGGACACGCCCTGGCTGGACGCGGACCCGCCGACGCGCCGGATGATCGAGGCGACGGGGGCCCACTCGATGATCGTGGCGCCGCTGAAGCTGCACGGCTCCGTGCTCGGCCTGGTCAGCCTGTACCGGCACCGGGGCGATCCGTACAACGAGCGCGACCTCACCCTCGCGCTGACCGCCGCCGCGCACACGGCGCTGAGCATTGAGAACGCCCTGCGCTACGCCCGCGAGCACGTGATCGCCTCGACCGTCCAGCGCCGGCTGCTCCCCCAGCACGAGGGCGACCAGGTCGCGATCGAGACGGCGCACGTCCTGCTGCCCGGGCGCAACAGCGGCTGCTGGTTCGACACGATCGGGCTCTCCGGCGCCCGGACGGCGCTCATCATCGGCAATGTCGCCGGACACGGGTTGCAGACGGCCATCACGATGGGGCAGCTGCGCACCGTCATCCACGCGCTGGCGGGGCTCGACCTGGAGCCCGACGAGGTGCTGGCCCGGCTCAACGACACTGCGGACCGGCTGGTCGAGGAGCGGCGGTCGCTGCCGCCCGGGGACTCGCTGCACCGCCAGCCGCTGACCGCGACCTGTCTGTACGCGGTCTACGACCCGTTCACGCAGGTGTGCACGGTGGCCCGCGCCGGGCATCCCGCTCCGGTGGCCGTCGGCCCGGACGGGCGTCCGCTCCTGCTGGACGTGCCGGAGGGACCGGCGCTCTTCTCGACGGACAGCGCGCCCTTCGCGACGGGTTCGGTGCGCCTGGAGGAGGGCAGTGTGCTGGCGTTCCTCACCGGTTCGCTGCTGCCCGAGGAGCGGTCGGTGGAACGGGTGCGGCAGGCCCTGGCCTTTCCGGAGCGACGGCTGCGCGACCTGTGCGACGCGATCGTGTACAACCTGCCGGCCGAGGCCGATCCGGACGGGGCCGCGCTGCTGCTCGCCCGGACCGGCGTGGTGCCGCCGGACCGGGTGGCGACCTGGGAGCTGGCCCACGACCGGACCACGCCGGCGGTCGCCCGCACCCTGGTCCGGGACCGGCTGGAGGGCTGGGAGCTGGACGAGGACACCATCGAGGCGACCGAGCTGATCGTCAGCGAGCTGATCACGAACGCGGTCCGCTACGGGACGCCGCCCCTGCAACTGCGGCTGCTGCTGGACCGCGCGCTGACCTGCGAGGTGCACGACACCAGCCCGGTGGCCCCGCATCTGCGGCACGCGCGGACGGTGGACGAAGGCGGGCGCGGTCTGTTCATCGTGTCGCAGCTCGCCAACCACTGGGGCACCCGCTACAGCACGAACGGCAAGGCGCTGTGGACGGAGCAGGAGATCGGGGACGAGGACTCCTGACGCCCGACTCCTACGGGCATACGGGTGCGGGTGCACCCCGGTAGCGGTGAACACATCAGGGCCACTTATTGACCGGCGCATGACAGTGCCGTACGGTCACGGCTGTTCGCATACAAGAACTCGGTTCATCATGCGGGACATGAACAGCGTCGTTCCGCATGGTCGAGGGATCGCCTTACCACCGCACCGAACCACTCATTGGTGCCCGCGGAGGACGCCGCGGGCGGTGAAAGGAACACCCAGTGCGTACCAGAAATCAGCATGCCAGACGGCGGGGCGGCCGGACAGCCGCCTCGTTCGTCGCCCTCTCCTCACTGATCCTCGCCGGTGTCACGGCACTGGTCGCGACCGGTTCCGCGACGGCCGCGCCCGCGACCGGCGCGTACAGCCTGTCGAACGCGGCGAGCGGGCTGTGCCTGGAGGTCCCCGGCTCGGGAACGTCCGACGGCACCCAGCTCGCCCAGCGCGGCTGCACCGGCGCCGCCCATCAGACGTGGCAGCTCAAGGCATCCGGCAGCGGCTACACGCTGACCGCCGCGCACAGCGGCAAGTGCGCCGGTGTGCGGGACGCCTCCACCAGCGCGGGCAAGGCCGTCGAGCAGCAGACCTGCACCGGTGGCGCCGGCCAGGTGTGGACGCTCTCACCGGTGAGCGGCGACACCTATCACGTCGTCAACGCCAACGGCGGCAAGTGCCTCAACGTGAAGGACAGCTCCACCGCGGCCGGTGCTCTCGTCCAGCAGAACTCCTGCGACTCGGTCACCAGCAAGAGCTGGACCTTCACCCCGGCGGGTTCGACCCCGACGGACCCGACCGACCCCACGGACCCGCCGACCGATCCGCCCACCGACCCGGGCACCCGCCCCGCGTGGCCGTCGGCCAACGGCAGCCAGGCCCTCACCTCGACCATGAAGGTGTCGGGCAGCTACGACGGCGGCATGAAGCGCTTCTACGGGAGCGGCGACCTGGGCAGCGACGGCCAGGACGAGGACCAGCCCGCGCTGATCGAGCTGGCCGACGGGGCCACTCTGCAGAACGTCATCCTGGGCTCCCCGGCGGCCGACGGGGTGCACTGCGCGGGCGCCTGCACGCTGAAGAACGTCTGGTGGGAGGACGTGGGTGAGGATGCCGCGACCTTCCTCGGGGGCTCCTCCTCGCTGGTCCGCACGGTCGACGGCGGCGGCGCGCGGCGCGCGGACGACAAGGTCTTCCAGCACAACGGCGCCGGCACGTTGATCATCAAGAACTTCCAGGTCGAGGACTTCGGCAAGCTCTACCGCTCGTGCGGCAACTGCTCGACCCAGTACGGCCGGCACGTCCAGGTGCAGAACGTGTGGGTCACCGCGCCGGGAGACACCCTGGTCGGCATCAACACCAACTACGGCGACACGGCGCGCTTCTCGGGCGTCACGATCTACGACGACGCGGACCACGACATCGACATCTGCACGAAGTACAAGGGGGTGACCAGCGGCGAGCCGTCCAAGACGGGCACCGGAGCGGACGGCACGAACTGCATCTACAGCAGCTCGGACATCACGTACGCCGACTGACGGCCACCGGCCCGCGGCCCGTCCCCCTCGCCGGGGCGGGCCGCTGCGCGCGCTCAGGCCGTGGCGTCCGACCAGGCGTAGGGCGGCGGCACCGGGCCGTCCGTCCGGCCCGCGCCCGATTCCCCGATGGCGCGGTCGGCCACGCTCATCAGCTGCCCGGCGACGTCATGCATCGCCCGGCTCGCCGCGACCTCGTCCCCGATCGTGGGGACGTCGGGGTCCCGGGGGCTCAGCCGGGCGATCCCCTGGCCGGTGAGTCTCGCGGTGCCCGTGTCCAGCACCGCTTCCGCCTTGGTCGTCCCGCCCTCCTCCTCCGTGAGCTCGACGCGCACCGTCCATTCCAGCGTGCGGTTCATCGCGTACCTCCACGCCCGCACCGGCCGGCGGGCGCGGGCCGACGCACGGGTCCACCTCCAGCATCCACCCGACCGGCCGCCACCGCCCGTCCGGCCTGCGCCCTGTCCCGTGCCGAAATAGGATGCTGACACCCGGCCCGCCATCCCCCGTCCCGCGGAGCGGCCCATGAACCGGCGTCGTCCCTCCCGGTCGGCCAGCTCCGACGAACTGCTCACCACCCTCCACGACCTCACCTCCCGGGCCCGTCGCGAGGTGGAGCTGCACCAGGCCCGGGTGGAGCTGGCCGAGGCGCTCCAGCGGGAGATGCTGCCGCCCGAACTGCCGTCGGCGCCGGGCCTGCGGACCGCCGCCCGGTACGCCCCCGCGCGCAGCGGCCTGGACATCGGCGGCGACTGGTACGACGGGTTCGTGCTGCCCGACGGGGCGCTGGCGTTCGCCGTCGGGGATGCCCAGGGGCACGACGTGGAGGCCGCCGCCTTCATGGGCCAGATCCGGATCGCGATGCGCGCCTTCGCACTCACTGCGGAGGACCCTGGCGAGGTCATGAGCCGGACCAACGACCTGCTGCTCGCCGCCGACACCGGACGGCTCGCCACCTGCACCTTCGTACGTCTCGACCCGGCAAGGGGCGAGCTGCGCAGCGCCCGGGCCGGTCATGTGGCCGCCGTCTGGGCCACCGCCGACGGCCGGGCCGGCACCACGGACGACGAGGGCGGGCTGCCGCTCGGGGTGCAGGCGGGCGAGGAGTACCCGGTCACCACGCGCTCGCTCGGCGGCGAGGGGGCGTTCGTGCTGCTGACCGACGGGGTGGTCGAGGGCCCCTCGTACTCCCTGGACGAAGGGCTGGACGAGGTGGTGCGGCTCGTACGCTCCGGGGTGACCGGGGAAGCGGACGCGCTGGCCGACGCGGTCATGGGCTCCGCCGAGCGGACGGGGCACCAGGACGACGCCGCGGTGCTCGTCCTGCGGCACGGGTGCCCGGCCTCCGGCGGAGGGTGAGGCGGGCCCCGGCCGCCCGTGCGTGTCACACCGCCGTCCGGACCGGGGCCGGTGTCTGATGAGAGGCGTGATCCACAGCGAACGGAACCGCCGGTACCTGGTGGCGGTCCTGCGTGTCGTGGGCGTCGCCGCCGTGTATTACGGCGCGGCCCGGCTGGGGCTGCTGCGGCAGGTGACCGTCCACGGGGCGGTGGTCACACCCCTGTGGCCACCGACCGGGATCGCACTGGGTTGTCTGCTGTACCTGGGGGCGCGGGCGTGGCCCGGCGTCGCGCTCGGCTCCCTGGCCGTCGTCGCCACCCTCGCCGGCATGGCGCGACCGGCCACCGGCGCCATCGTGGTGGGCAGCACGCTCGCGCCGCTGTGCGCGTACCTGCTGATGCGCCGGGCCGGGTTCCGCAACGAGCTGGAAAGGCTGCGCGACGGCCTCATCCTCGTGTTCCTGGGCGGGATGGTCCCCATGACGATCAGCAGCACGACGGGGACGGGGATGCTGGTGGTGGACGGCAAGCTTCCGCTCCACGACTTCTGGTCCGTCTGGGCCGCCTGGTGGGCGGGCGACGTCATGGGGGTGCTCATGGTCACCCCGGTCCTGTTGGTCCTGCCCCGGGCACGGCTGCCCCGGCTCACGGACCGCTGGGCCGAGGCGGTGGCGCTCCTGGCGATCGCGATCGCCGCGACCCTGGTCGCCACCCGGAGTTCGCTGTCGATGCTCTATCTGGTGTTCCCGGTCATCGTCTGGGCCGCGCTGCGCTTCCGGCTCGCGGGCAGCGCGCCCTGCGCCCTGCTCGTGTCCGTCCTGGCGATCGTGGCCGGGACGGACCGGGCCGGGCCGTTCGCGGGGCACACCATGGTGGAGGTAATGATCAACCTCACGGTGCTGAACGGGGCCGTCGCCCTCACCGCTCTCCTGCTGGCCGCCATCGTCACCGAGCAGCAGAACGTCCGGCGGCGCATCGAGCACGCCTGCGAGGAGCTGGCCGAGGTCGTCGACCAGCTCGCCCCGGGCCGCTCGGCCGCCGCCTGGCCGTCCCGGGCCGCGGACGAACGCGACAGCCGCTGAGCCGCGGGGCGTCGATCACCGGCGGAAGTACCGGTCCAGGAACGCGTTGCGGAAGGTGCCCTCGGGGTCGTAGCGGCCCGCCAGCTCCTCGAAGTCCGCGTAGCGCGGGTAGAGCGTGCGCAGCACCTCGGGGGCCATGGAGAAGACCTTGCCCCAGTGCGGGCGGGCGCCGAACGGGGCCAGGGCCTCCTCGATCGCCCCGGTCACCGGCGCGACGGCCACCGCGTCCGGGACCCAGGTGAAGTGGAAGGCCACCGAGTCCCGGCCGTGGGCGGGGCTCAGCCACAGGTCGTCGGCGGCGACGGTGCGGAGTTCGGAGACCTGGAGCACCGGGGCGATCCGGTCCCGGAGCCGGGCCAGGGCCTCGTAGGCGGCGACCGCGTCCGCGCGGGCCACGAAGTACTCCGACTGGAGCTCGTCGCCGTTGCTCGGGGTGAACTCCATCCGGAAGTGCGGAAGCCGCTCGTGCCAGGGCCCGGGCACCCCCTGCTGCGCGGTGCAGTTCCCGGCGGGCATCCCGGGGACCGGGTGGCGGGGGCCGTCGGCGAGCCGGGCGCCCAGCCACTCGGCGGGCATGTCGGACGCCGTCCCCTCGTCGCCCACCCGCTGCTTCAGCCAGACCTGCCCCACCGGGCCGGGGCGCCAGTCGGTGAAGACGCTGACGCTGTAGGCGGCGGACATCACCTCGTCGAAGCGCGCGGCGAGTGTCGCCTCGGGCAGGTCCTCGTACACCCACTGGCGCACCGCGAAGGCGGGCACGAGGTCGAGTTCCAGTGACGTCACCACGCCGAGGGCGCCGAGGGAGACGACCGCGCCCGCGAAGTCCTCGTCGGCGCGCCGCAGGGTGCGTGTCTCCCCGTCGGCCGTCACCAGGGAGAGGGCACGCACGGCGCCCGCCAGTGAGCGGTTGCCGACGCCCGAGCCATGGGTGCCGGTCGCGACGGCGCCGGCGACCGAGATGTGCGGGAGCGAGCCCAGGTTGGCCAGGGCGAGACCGTGCTCGTGCAGTTCCCCGGCGAACTCACCGAAACGGAGTCCGGCGGACAGTGAGACCGTGCGGCCCGGGACGTCGACGTCCACGACGCGCGGGAGTCCGGCGAGCGACACGTGGTCGCCGGTGGTGTCCGCGACGGTGTTGAAGGAGTGCCGGGTCCCCAGAGGGCGGACCGCGCCGGAGGACGCGACCGTCTCGCGCAGTTCGCGGACGGAGCGCGGCACACACAGCCGCTTCGCGCCGAAGGTGATGTTGCCGGCCCAGTTCTTCTCCGCGGGAGTCACCGATGTCCTTCTTCCACTCGTGGCCGGGCACGTGCTCCCGGCACCGCATTCTCCCAGACCGCCCCGCGGCGGCCGGAGCCGAGCGGCCCGAACACCACCCGGGCAACCGCGCGAGCACGTACGGTAGTTGGCAGACCGAGGTACATATCCGCACACCAACCGTTTGGCGCATGTCACACATACCAACAGGTGCACACAGAACATGGGATCCGGTACGGATCGGGACGAGTACCGGATCACCGCTCCTGTCTGAACTTCACCGGAACTCCAGCGAAATGCCATGTGTGTGGATATCGTGCACCGAGCGAGGGCGCGTCCGTCAGTCCACTGGATCGGCGGATGCGCCCCGTTTGTGACGATGCGACTGTGACTGGGGGGTTCATGGGGCATGTCGAGCTACCCGAATCCGATATACCGAGGCCCTGGGGACTGGCCGGAGCGCCACGTCCGCGGACCTCTTCAGGACTGCCGCGCGGCCAGGACATCGGCCGGCCGCGGCAGCTCCCGGACCTGCCGAACGGACGCGGCTCCGGGGCAACCGGCAGGCGCCCGGGCCCGCTCCCCCTGGTGGTGTGCGCCGAGTCCGCCGGACTGGGTTTGCCCGCCTGGCTGGTGCTCCGCGCCGACGGGCAGCCCGAGGCCCTGGCCGGGGCGCTCGCTGCCGCCCTGGTGTGGTGCGGGGTCCGGGCCGCGCGGGGACGGTATGTCTTACGTGTGCCGGGCCGCCCGCCCGGGGCGCTGACCACGCCCGGGGACTGGTTGCTGCTCGTCGGTGTGCTGGCGGTGCTGTGGACCGCCCTCGGCGCGCCGATCGACCCGGCGGCGGCCGTCGTCGCCCTGATTCCGGGGCTCGTGGTGGCGGCGGGCCTCTCGTGGGCGCGCCGTCTCGTCCGGTCCGGGAGGCGCCGGGCGGCACGCCGGGTGCTGGTGGTCGGCGAGGCCGCGGGGGTGGACCGGGCCGTGCGGCTGCTCACCTCGCGGGAGGACCACGGCTATCTGGTCGTGGCGGCGCTGCCGGTGGGCGCGGCGGCGCTGAGCTGCGCGGTCCCGGTGCCGGGCCGGCTGGCTCCGGCGCCCGCGGGGGACGACGCCTCGACGGTGCTGGGCGCGGCCTTCGCGCACGAGGCGGACCTGGCGCTGGTGGTGCCGGGCCCGGGGCTGGCCGAGGAGCGGTTGCGGCGGCTGACCTGGGGGCTGCACGACGGCGGTCTCGAGGTGTCGGTGCTCTCGCACCTCTCGGAGACCGCGGCGGACCGGATCAGGCCCTCGTCGGCGGCCGGGCTCACCCTGCTGCACATCGTGCCGCCGCTGCGCCGGGGTCTTCAGCCGGTCCTGAAGGCGGCGGTGGACCGGGCGGGCGCCGCCTGCGGGCTGGTCGTCCTGTCCCCGTTGCTGCTGCTGATCGCGGTGGCGGTCCGGCTCACCTCGGCGGGCCCGGTCTTCCACCGGCAGGTCCGCCAGGGGCAGCACAACCACCCGTTCGTCATGTGGAAGTTCCGCACGATGGTGGTGGACGCCGAGCGGCACAAGGCGCGGCTCGCCGGGGCCAACGAGAACGACGGCCCGATGTTCAAGATGCGCCGGGACCCCCGGGTGACCCGGCTCGGCCGCCTGCTGCGCCGCTCGTCGCTGGACGAACTGCCCCAGCTCATCAACGTGCTCAAGGGTGACATGTCCCTGGTCGGCCCTCGGCCGCCGCTGCCGGACGAGGTGTCCCGGTACGACGAGCGGGAGTTGCGGAGGCTCGCGGTGAAGCCCGGGCTGACGGGTTTGTGGCAGGTCAGCGGCCGGTCCGATCTCTCGTGGCAGGAGACGGTGTCGCTGGACCTCTGGTACGTCGACAACTGGTCGGTGGCCACGGACATGGGGCTCATGGCCCGGACACTGCGTGCCGTCACCGACGGCCGCGGGGCGTACTGAGGGCGGGGGCCGATGAGCACCGGGGCAAGGGGCCGGGTGACCCGCCCGTCGTGGACGGGGGCGGGCCGCCCGGCCGGACGGGGGCGGCTACGCGGCCCGCTGCTGGAGCCACCAGGCGTAGGTCTCCGCGATGCCCTCCTTCAGCGGGATGCGCGGTACGAAGCCGAGGGAGGTGAGCCGGGAGACGTCGAGGAGTTTGCGCGGGGTGCCGTCGGGCTTGTCGGTGTCCCAGCGGATGTCGCCCTGATACATCGTCACCTCGCGGACGACCGAGGCGAGTTCGCGGATGGTGAGGTCGCCGCCGCAGCCGACGTTGACCGGCGCGTCGTCGTCGTAGCGCTCCAGCAGGAGCACGCAGGCGGCGGCGAGGTCGTCCACGTGCAGGAACTCGCGCCGGGGGTTTCCGGACCCCCAGAGCGTGAGGGCCGGCGCACCGGACTCACGGGCCTCGTGGAAGCGACGGATCAGGGCGGGCAGCACGTGCGAGGTCTCCAGGTCGAAGCTGTCGCCGGGGCCGTAGAGATTGGTCGGCATGGCACTGATGTAGGAGGCGCCGTACTGGCGGCGGTAGGACTGCGTCTGCACGATTCCGGCGATCTTCGCCAGCGCGTACGCCTCGTTGGTGGGTTCCAGCTCCCCGGTGAGCAGAGCGCTCTCGGGGATCGGCTGCGGGGCGTGCTTCGGGTAGATGCAGGACGAGCCGAGGAAGAGCAGCCGCCCGGTGCCGGCCGCGTGCGCGCCCGCGATCACGCTCAGCTGGATGCGCAGGTTGTCCTCGATGAACTGCACGGGATACGTGCTGTTGGCCATGATCCCGCCGACCCGGGCGGCGGCCAGCACCACGGCGTCCGGGCGTATGCCGCGCAGGAAGGCGGCGGTGCGCTCGGCGTCCCGGAGGTCGAGGCGGTCGCGGTCGCGGGTGATCACCTCGTGGCCGTCGGCGGTGAGGCGGCGGGCCACCGCCGACCCGACCAGGCCCCGGTGACCTGCGACGAACACGCGGGCGCCGGGGCGTAGCAGGGACGGGACTCGTTCCCGGGGAGGGCCGGGGAGATCAGTCGTCATGTTTTCGGATTGTGCCAGCAGCCGGGCGAAACGGTGACGTTTTGGTCCGGATCTCTCAGACCTTGACATTCCATGACCAACTGCCTTACGGGCGACCGCAGAAGGGGGAAACGTGGCGAAGACCGCGCTCATCACCGGGGTGACCGGCCAGGACGGTTCGTACCTGTCGGAGCTGCTGCTCCAGAAGGGATACACGGTCCACGGCCTGATCCGCCGCTCGTCCAGCTTCAACACGGAGCGGATCGACCACATCTACCAGGGCCCGGAGCAGGAGCACCGGTCCTTCGTGCTGCACCACGCGGATCTGGCGGACGGGGTCGCACTGGTGAACCTGTTGCGGGACATCCGGCCCGACGAGGTGTACAACCTGGGCGCGCAGTCGCATGTGCGGGTCTCCTTCGACGCGCCCCTCTACACGGGGGATGTGACCGGTCTCGGCACGATCCGGCTCCTGGAGGCGGTCCGGGCCAGTGGTATCGACACCCGTATCTACCAGGCGTCCTCCTCGGAGATGTTCGGTGCGAGCCCGCCCCCGCAGAACGAGCTGACGCCGTTCCACCCGCGCAGCCCGTACAGCGTCGCCAAGGTGTACTCGTACTGGGCGACGGTCAACTACCGCGAGGCGTACGGGATGTTCGCGGTGAACGGCATCCTGTTCAACCATGAGTCGCCCCGGCGCGGGGAGACCTTCGTGACCCGGAAGATCACCCGCGGCGTGGCCCGGATCAAGGCGGGCCTCCAGTCCCGGCTGCACCTGGGCAACCTGGACGCGGTGCGCGACTGGGGTTACGCCCCCGAGTACGTCGACGCGATGTGGCGCATGCTCCAGTGCGACACCCCGGACGACTACGTGGTGGCCACCGGGGAGGGCGTCAGCGTCCGGCAGTTCCTGGAGTACGCCTTCGAGCACGCCGGCCTGGACTGGCGCGAGTACGTCCGATACGACGCGAAGTACGAGCGGCCCAGCGAGGTCGACGCGCTGATCGGGGACGCCTCGAAGGCCGCACAGTTGCTGGGCTGGAAACCGGCCGTACGGGCCCGGGAGCTTGCCCGGATCATGGTCGACGCCGATGTGCGCCGCCTCTCCGACGAACTCGCGGGGACCGCCGTACGCGTGGACCGGTAACAGGCTCCGGCGCGCCCCCACCCCCACCGGTGACGCGGTGGGGCCGCACGCGCCGGTCGGGGCGGGGCCCCGGCTCCGCCCCCTCGACCGCGGCCAACGGGCCGCAGCTCGTTCTCACCTTCGGAGCTGAATGATGAACCGAACCCCAGGGCGCCGACGCGGCCGGACGCGGGCCGCGGCCGCGGCGCTCGGCCTGCTCGCGGGCGCCCTGAGCGCCGCCGCCGCGGGCAGTCCCCCGGCCGCCGCCCTCACCGCGCCCGTCTCGATCACCGCGGACAACCTGTCCACCTGGCAGACCAACGGCATCGTGTGGTCGATGGCCGCGTCCGACGACGGTGTGGTCTACGCGGGCGGCACCTTCTCCACCGTACGGCCGCCGGGCGCGGCCGCCGGGACCTCCGAGCAACCGGCGGTGAACTTCGCCGCGTTCGACACCGCGACCGGTGCGCCCACCGACTGCTCCCTGTCGTTCACCCTCTCCTCGGGGACCGCGACCGTGCGGGCGCTGGCCCTGTCACCGGACGGTGAAACCCTGTACGCGGGCGGGCAGTTCGGGGCCGTGAACGGGGTGGGTGTCAGCAATGTCGCGGCCATCGACACCGCCACCTGCACCCCGCGCCAGAACTTCAAGGTCGCCGTCTCCGCCACCGTGCGGGCGCTCGCGGTCACCGACGACACGGTGTATATGGGCGGCGACTTCAAGAGCGTGGCTGGACAGTCCCGCAACTTCTTCGCCGCCGTCACCACCGGTGCCGCGCTGAAGCCGTGGACGGCCAACGCCGACGAGGTGGGCCGGGCGGTGGAGGTCACCCCGGACGGGCAGCACGTGGTGCTCGGCGGGGACTTCTTCACCGTGAACGGCACCAGCACGCACGCGCTCGCGGTGGTGGACGCCACCACCGGCGCACTGGACAAGAGCTACCCGGGCTTCATCCCGAACACCTCGACGGTGCAGGACCTCACCAGCGACGCCAAGCAGTTCTACACCGCCAACGAGGGAACCGGCGGCGGGGTGTTCGACGGGCGGATCGCCCTCGACCTCGCCACGTTCAACCAGGTGTGGCGCGACACCTGCCTGGGCGCCACGCAGGCGCTGCTGGTCCACAACGGGGTGCTCTACAGCGGCAGTCACGCGCACGACTGCGCGTCCATGGGCGAGTTCCCCGACCAGCCGCGCAAGCACCTGCTGGCCCAGTCGGTGGACGACCCGAAACTGCTGCCGTGGTTCCCGGACACCAATGACGGCATCGGCGAGCCGGTCGGCCCGCGGGTGATGGCGCAGACCGACAAGGGCGGACACCACTACCTGTGGGTGGGCGGCGAGTTCACCACGGTCAACAGCAAGGCGCAGCAGGGGCTCACCCGGTTCGCCGACGGCCCGGACACGGGGGCGCCGTGGGTGCCGAACGTGAGCGTCTCCACGGTCGCCCCGGGCAAGGTGGACGTGAACTGGCAGACCAGTTTCGACACCGATGACGGGGTGCTCACGTACCGGATCTACAAGGACGGGGCATCCACCCCGGTCCACACGACGACGGGCTACTCCGTCTTCTGGGACCGTCCGCAGCTGCGGTGGACGGACACCGACGTGGCGCCCGGTGAGACGCACACGTACCGGATCAGCGCGAGCGACGGCACCAACACCAGCGCGAAGTCGCCTGCGGTGAGCGCGACCGTGGCCGCCGAGGCCGAGAGCTATCCGGCGAAGGTGCTCGCCGACGGGGCGACCCTGTACTGGCGCTACGACGAGGGCACGTCGACGTTCGCCGCCGACACCGGGGCCGGGCTGGACAACGGCTTCCTGCGCGGATCGCCCTCGTACCGGCAGACCCCGGCGGCCGTGGCCGGACCCTCGACCGCCATCGGCTTCAACGGGTCCACCCAGTACGCGTACAGCAACCGCAGCCGGTCCCAGGTCCCCGCGTTCTCCGTGGAGACCTGGATCAAGACCACGACGACCCGAGGAGGGAAGATCATCGGCTTCGGCAGCAACACCATGGAGCTGAGCGGCAAGTACGACAAGCACGTCTACATGCTCAACAACGGGCGGCTGACGTTCGGCACCTCCAACAACGGCGGCCAGACCGTCAGCACCACCGGGGCGTACAACGACGGCGCCTGGCACCATGTCGTCGCCACGCAGGGATCCGGTGGCATGGCCCTGTACGTGGACGGGCAGCTGCGCGCCTCGAACTCGCGGTACACCAAGAACCAGAACTACACCGGCTACTGGCGGGTGGGCGGGGACAACCTCGCGACCTGGCCGAACCGGCCGACGAGCAACTTCTTCGCCGGGCAGATCGACGAGACCGCCGTCTATCCGGCCGCGCTGACCGCGGCCCAGGTCAGTGCCCACTACGCGTTGAGGAACAGTGCATGAGGAACACGTTCCTGGCCGGTGCCGCCGTCGTTCTCGCGACGGCGGTGCTGGCCGCGTGCGGCTCGTCCTCCGGTGACGGGGACGGCGCCGGGGGTGGCAGGGCGGCGGGTGCACCCGGCGCCGTCGCCTCCTCCCCCGGGCCCGTGGCCGGGACGGACGCGGGGCCCTCCGGGGCCGCTTCCGCCGGTCCCCGGCCCTCCAGGAGCAGCGAACCGCCCAAGATCCCCACCGACCGGCTGACGCCCGCCACCGGCACGTTCACCGAGAAGCAGAAGGAGTATCTGACCGACCGGGTGCCCGTGGGCATGGACCCGGCCGCTGTGCTCCAGACCGGGCAGGAGACCTGCGACCGGCTCGGCTACCTGGTCAAGGCGGACCGGGACACCGCGGTGGGTGCCATCGTGACGGGCGAGGTCACCGGCGCGGAGCCCGCCGTCGCCCATCTGTGCCCCGGCCACAAGGACCTCGTGGAACGGGCCTCGCACGGCTACGCCGACGGGGTGCACCGGGGCGAGGGGCTGCGGCCCGGCCGCTACCGGGACGTCTCCCCCACCGCGAACTGCGCCTGGGAGGTCACCGGCCCGGCCGGAAAGGTGCTGCTCTCGGGCTCCTCACGGGATGGCAAGCGGACCACGATCACCATTCCGGAGGCGGCGCTCGCCTTCACCTCCACAGGCTGCTGGGCCTGGCTGCCCGAAGGGAAGAACGGATGAGGAAGCTGCCGATAGCCGTGGCGATCCCCACGAAGAACGAGGGGCTGAACATCGCGGAGGCGGTGCGGTCCGTCATCGACCATTTCGAGGCGGTGGTCGTCGTGGACTCGCACAGCTCCGACGACACGGCGAAGATCGCCGCCGAGTGCGGCGCCGAGGTGGTCCTGTACACCTGGGACGGCGGACATCCGCGGAAGAAGCAGTGGTGCCTGGACCATGTGCGCACGGACCTGGACTGGATCCTGCTGCTCGACGGGGACGAGCGGCTGAGCCCCGGGCTGCTGGCCGAGCTGCGGGGGATCTTCGCGGAGCCGGACGCGCCGAAGCCCGCCGCGTACGACATCCCGCTCGGTTACTGGTTCTCCGGGAAGCGGCTGCGGCACGGCTACACCATCCGCAAGCGCTCGCTGACCGACCGGACGCGCTGCCACTACCCGGAGGTCGGCGATCTGGACGCGCCCGGCATCGGGGAGGTGGAGGGGCACTACCAGCCTGTCGCGCCGAGCACGGCGGCGCTCCGTCATCCGATCGAGCACCAGGATCTGGACCCGGTGAGCGCCTGGTTCGAGCGGCACAACCGCTACTCGGACTGGGAGGCGTGGCTCAATCACCATCCGGAGGTCAAGGAACAGGTGCGCCGCGCCAAGTCACGGCAGGGGCAGCTGTTCCACAAGGCGCCGTTCAAACCGCTGCTGTCGTTCGCCTACATGTACGTCTACCGGCGGGGGTTCCTCGACGGGCGCGCCGGGTTCGACTTCGCCCTGGCGATGAGCTTCTACCGCTGGCAGATCGCGCTCAAGTCGCGGGAGAAACCCGCTTCCTGACGTCCTCGCTCCTCCGGCGGACCACGTCCTCGTAGGTCCGCCGGAGGGCGCGGGTGACGGCCTCGATGGTGAAGTGCTCGTTGACCAGCTCCCAGGCGGCCTTCCCGGCGGCCGCGTTGGCTTCCGGGTCGAGCAGTTCCAGGATCGCCCGCGCGACCTTGTCCGCGTTGGCGACGTCCTCCCCCACCCTGCTGTCGATGACCCGGCCCGCCCCGGCGCGCGCCACATCGGGCCCGAGGCCGCAGGTGCGGGTGATGACGGCCGGGGTGCCGACGGACATCGCCTCCAGGACCGAGACGCCCAGGGGCTCCTCGATGGACGGCAGGACATAGACATCGGCCTCGCGCCCGGCCGCCAGCACCTCCTCGTGGCCGAGCGGCCCCACGTGGTCCAGGGAGTCCGTCACCCCGAGGCGGCGCGCCAGTTCGAGGGTGCCGGGCAGGGCGCCGGTGTCCGGTCCGGCGAGGACGAAGCGGGCGTCGGGATGCTCGGCCAGCACGGCGGGCATCGCGGCGACGAAGTCCTCGGGGCGCTTGCGCTCCTGGATGCGGGCCAGGAACAGCACGGTCGGCGGGCGACCGGGCTCCCGGGCCGGTTTGAACGGCTGCGGGCGCACCCCGTTGACCAGGCGCACGGTGCGGGTGAGCGGCACCGGGGCGGCGACGGCGTTGACGTCGAGGCGCTCGGCCTCGGTGAGGTGGAGCACCGCGTCGGCGCCGCGCAGCACCCTGCGGACGCCCAGGAGGTCGGTGAGCTGAGCGACGCGCTTCTCGGTCGGGTCGACCATGCCGTGGGTCTGGACGACCAGAGGGGTGCCGGAGGCCAGGGCGATGAGGGCGGCGGGCAGGGTGACCAGGTCGCGCATCAGGTGGACGTGGACGAGGTCGGCGCCGCGCATCATGCGGTGCGCGGTCCGCAGCAGGGCGGCGGAGGTGATCCCGCTGACCTCGAAGACCGGCAGCAGGTGGCGGGCCCGGAAGAGGTGGACGGGGACGCCCTCCACCTCGCGCGGCAGAGGTCCGTCGAAGCCGTCTCCGAGGGCCATGATCCTCGCGTCGTCGCCTCCGGCGCGCTGGACCTTCGAGAGGTTCAGCGCCACCCGGGTCGGACCGCCGAAGGCGTGGTCCGGGGTGTGCAGCGTGACGATGTGCAGGATCTTCACCAGGGTCCCCCTCGCCCTCGTCCGGCCCTGACCAGACTAGTCGTCACATCTCCTCACGTGTGGTGATTCGTTAATGTGGTGCCACACAACCGCGCTTCGGGGACGGGGAGTCGATGGCATCCGTGCACGAGGTCGCGCCCACCGCGCCCGCCCGCCCGCTGTCCTGGGCGATGCTGTCGCGGGCGCTGGCCGTGCCGATCGTCCTCGGCCTGGTGTGCTTCCTGCCCGCGCTGATCGCCGCCCAGCCCGGGACCGGGGTGCGGGACACCGCGTACTGGTTGCAGCTCGTCCTGACCTGTTACTCGGGGGCGCGGCTGGCGACGATGATCCTGTCCACGCGGCGGCGGCTCCTCCAGGGCATCTTCTGGATGTTCGTGTACATCGCGATGGGGGTGGCGCCGTTCGCCCAGCTGGTCATCGGCCAGACCCCGACGCCCGCGGTCGGGCCGCGCGCCGACCTGGTGACCGCCGTCGCGCTGGTCCTCGTGGGGTGCGCGGCCTTCGACCTGGGGGCGCTGCTGGCGTCCCGGCGCCCGCTGCGCCGCCGCCGGACGGTGCGCGGGGACGGGCACGGTGCCACCGCGCACCCGGTGCGGCTGCGGCTGCTGGTGCTGGTGGCGTTCGCGGCGAGCGGGTACTACGTGCTGAAGCTGGGAGGACCGGCGGTCTTCTTCTCCAGCAGGCAGGAGATCAGCGCCTCGGTCGCCGAGAGCGGGGTGGCGTCGGGCGAGTCCAATGTGGGTTCGGCGTTCCTGAAGGGCTTCGGCACGGTTCCGGCGCTGCTGGCGCTGCTGTTCTACACGCGCAGGCTGGTGACCTCGCGCCGGGCCCGGCGCACTCCCTCGACCGTGCTGGTCTGGTGCGGCCTGGCGGCCGTCAACCTGGTCGTGAACAACCCCGTCTCCAATGCCCGTTACTGGTTCCTGACGGTGCTGGTCTCGCTGTTGTTCACGGCGTTCCCGCGCAGCGCGGCGATGTACCGGTCGGTGCTGGCACTCGGGGTGATCGGGGCGCTGGTGCTGTTCCCGTACGCGGACCGGTTCCGGTACGACGACGAGGGGTACCGACCGGTCCAGTCGTCGTCGGTGTTCGAGCCGCTGGCCACCAAGGACTACGACCAGACGGTGATGTTCGCCAACACGGTCACCTGGGTCGGCACCCGCGGGCACACCTACGGGCGGCAGCTGGCGGGGTCCGCGCTCTTCTTCGTGCCGAGGGCGGCGTGGAGCGGGAAGCCGGAGGACACCGGGGTGCGCGTCGGGCAGTGGATGGGGATGAACATGACCAACCTCTCCGCGCCGCTGTGGGCGGAGCTGTGGGTCGACTTCGGGGTGGTGGGCCTCGTCGGCGGACTGGCGCTGACGGGGTACGGGGCCGCGCGCACCGACCGGCGTTACGCGCGGGCGGTCTCGCGGGACGGGCCGGGGCCGGGCAGTGTGCTGGCGATCGCGGCGCCGCTGATCGCCGGATACACCTTCATCCTGTTGCGCGGTCCGTTGTTGCAGGCGGCGGGGAAGCCTGCGATCGCGGCCCTGTGCCTGGCGCTGGTGACGAGTTTCCGCTCCGGGCGGCGTCCGCGCTGACCGGCTCCGGAGCCCGCGAGCCCGCCCGGCTCAGCCGGGCCACCCGGGTCCAGGTCGCGACGGCCTTGCAGACGGAGCCCAGGCACAGGCCCCAGGCGGCCCCGGTCACCCCGCCGATCGCGTAACCCGTGGCGAGGAAGGCGACCGCGGCGAGCGAGAACACCACTTGGATCGAGAGCGTGGTGCGCGGGTCGAGGAGCCGGAGGGCCAGCAGTCCGCAGGTCCCGGCGGCCATCGCCGCGTACTGGCTGCCGGTGGCCGGGAGGAGCGCCGCCGCCGTGGGCCAGGTCGCGCCGAGCAGGTGGCGGCCGGCCGAGCCGGGCAGCAGGGCGAGGACGGTGGCCCAGGCGGCGGCCGTCAGGGCCAGGACGGCTGCCAGCGCGGCGGTCGCGCGCACCCGGAGCCGGTCGGTCGCGAGCCGCCCGAGGAGCGGGGGGCCGAAGCCGGTGGCGGAGGTGAA
Organism: Streptomyces sp. NPDC052299; assembly: GCF_040679335.1. Lineage (NCBI taxonomy): Bacteria > Bacillati > Actinomycetota > Actinomycetes > Kitasatosporales > Streptomycetaceae > Streptomyces > Streptomyces sp. NPDC052299. Next base: position 70,739 of record NZ_JBFAUP010000017.1, read on the forward strand.
CAGCACGTTGAGCGGGCCGAAGAGCGTGGTGGCGCCGCGCAGGGCGCCCACGACGAGCGGGGTGCCGACGGCGCCGAGGCCGAGCACGGAGAGCTGGGAGGTGGCGTTGCCCACGCCGAACTCGACCACGAACCTCCGGCCGAGGTGCCCCTTCGCGAGCAGGGGCCGCAGCGCCATCGGGGTCCCCGTGGTCCTGCGGTGCAGGGCGGCCACGGACAGCAGCAGCGCGGGGAGGGCGGAGAGCCCCCAGACCGCGACGAGCCGGGCGGCCGGCGCCCCGTGCGGCTGTACGGCGAGGGCGCCGATGACGCAGACGAGCCTGAGGGTGTCGGCGGCCAGGGCCAGCTGCTGGGCGTGCAGGGTGGCGAAGGCGTAGCGGGCGATGTCCTGGCCCAGCACCACCGGCAGCACCAGGCCGAGCGTCATCAGGGCCCGTGCCGTGGAGCCGGGCAGCAGGACGCAGACGGCGGCGAGCGGACCGCCGAGGGCGGTGGCGGCGAGCAGAGTGAAGCAGACGGCGGACCGGCAGGCCGACCTGGTGTCCTCGCCGCCGCCCCGGCGGAGCACGAGCGGCTGGCCCGTGAAGGCGCCGGAGACGCCGAGCAGGACGGTGAAGACGAGATAGACGGCGGAGAAGCGGGCGAAGCCGGCCGCGGTGGAGAGCCGGGCGGCGGCCACCAGGACCAGGATGTTGGTGAGGGCCGCCACCCCCTGGTCCGCGACCGAGCAGACGATCGCGGCCCGGGCTCTCATCGGTGTCCGGCCGCGCTGTTGCGGCCGCCGCGGCCGTCGTCCACGGTGCGCAGGCCGAGCGTCTCGGCGGGGTCGCCGGTGCGGCCGGCCGCCTCGGGATCGCCGTACCTGCCGCGCGCGGCGGGTTCCCGCGCGGCCGGCTGCCGTCCGCGCCCGTCCCGGGGTGCGTTGCGGCGGGCCCGCCGGTCCAGCCGTCCGAAGCCGGGGTGGAGGAGGGTGCCGAGGACGGAGCCGCCCGCCGCGCCGATGATCTCGCGGATGCGTTCGAGGTCGCTGCGGTGCACCTCACGCGGTTGGCAGACGATGACGACGCCTTCGACGCGGTCCACGAGCGCGACGGCGTCCGCGTACGACAGGACGGGCGGGGCGAGCACGATGACGACCGCGCCGGGCCTGCCGCCCTCGGCGATGATGCGGCTGACGGGGGCGGAGGTCAGGGCGCGCGGCACGTTGTCGGTGCGGCGTCCGGCGACCAGGGTGAAGGCGCCCGACCCCGGCACGTCGACGTTGGCCCGGCTGTCGGACGGCCAGCCTCGGTCCTGGTTGCCCGTCGCCCAGCGGGGGCTGCGGCCCGGGTCGGCGGCGCCGAGGTCGGCGGCCAGGGACGGGGTCCGCAGGTCGGCCTCGACCAGCAGGACGTCGCGGCCCATCTCGGCGAAGGCGGCGGCGAGGTTGGCGGCGGCGGCCCGCGCCATGTCGTTGTCGCCCCGGGGCGCGGTGACGAGGAGGCGGCGGCGTTCGGCGAAGGACGGGTCGTAGGCGAGCCGGAAGGCCACCGCCCGGTACTCCTCGGCGAGCCGGCTGCCGGGGCGGCCGATCGCCAGCAGGGCCCCGGCGGCCGCGCGCTCCCTGGGCAGGGTGCCGAGCAGCGGGGCGCCCAGGGAGCGGACGAGTTCCCTGGTGGAGCGGACGGCCGGATCGAAGACGAGGCGCACCCATGACATCAGCAGCCCGAGGGCGAGACCGACGACTCCGCCGAGCCCGAGGAGGAGCGGCAGGCCCGCTCCGGTGGGGTGCTGCGGGGCGACGGGCTTCTTGTTGAGGTAGCCGGGGGTGGTGTCCAGGGCCCGGAGTTCGGAGATCTTCTGGTTGAGCGCGGAGATGGCGACGATGAGGTTGGCGCGGGCGCTGGTGACGTCGTCGCCGGTGCCGGTCTCCTGCTCGGCGAGCCGGTCGCGCTGCTCGGTGAGGGGTTTGAGCTGGGCGCGGTAGCCGTCGATCATGTTGTCGATGCTGTCCTCGGTGCGCTCCCGGCGTATCTCCAGATAGGCCTCGGCGAGGGCTTCGGCCCGGGCCCTGGCCTGCTCGGGGGTGCGGCCGGTGTAGGCGAATTTGAGGACGAGGGTGTTGGGCGGGTTGGTGACCTGGAGCCCGGAGAGCAGTGCGCCGACCTCGACGGTGTCGCCCTGTTTGGCGAGGGTGCCGGCCGCGACGGTGCCGACCGCGTCGCTGACGGCCGTCTGGCGTTCGGAGCCGATGTTGATGCCCTTGTCGGCGGAGGCCCCGGCGGCGAAGGGGTCGGAGGTGGCGGACCGTACGGACACCTCACCGGTGGCCGCGTAGGTGTCGTCCCCGCTGAGGGCGAGCCAGCCGCTGCCGAGGAGGCCGAGGAGCACACCGGCGACGAGGAGGGCCCGGTAGCGCAGGAGCTGGCGGAACTGGTCGCGGAGCAGGGCGGGTTCGTCCTGCTCGTCCAGGGCGCGGATCGGTTCGGTCATCGGCGTGGGCCTCCCCGGCCGTCCCGCAGGGCCTCGGTGAGCAGGGCGTCGAAGCGGGCCAGCGCCGCTTCCCGGCCCAGGTGGCGGGCCACATAGCGCGGCCCGTGGGCGCCGAGCGCGTCGGCCTCGGCGGGTGACTCGACCAGTTTGCGGACGGCGCCGAGCACCGCGGCCGGGTCCTCGGGCGCGACGAGGAGACCGGCCCCGGAGCGCCGCACCTCCTCGGCGGTGCCGCCCTCCTCGGCCACGGAGGCGACGACGGGCCGCCCCGACACGAAGTACGAGGTGAGCTTCGACGGCACGCTCATGTCGAGCACCGAGGCGCGCTGGGTGACGGCGAGGACGTCGGCGGCGGCCAGGACGTCGGTGAACTCGTCCGCCCCGGCCGGGGGCAGGAAGTCGAGGTTGGGCAGCCCGGCGGCGCGGGCGCGCAGGGCCTCGCGCTGATTGCCGTCGCCCATCAGGACGATCCGGATCTCGGGGGCGAGCCGGGCCGCGTCGACCAGGACCTCCAGGCCCTGCTTGAGGCCCATGTTGCCGGAGTGCAGGACGACCGGTGTGCCGTCGCGCCAGCCGAGCCGGGCCCGGGTCGCGGCACGGTCGGCCGAAGGGGCTTGTACGTGGCTCCAGTTGGGCACGACCCGGATGCGCCCCGGGTCCACTCCGTAGGCGGTGACACGGGGCACGAAGCTCTCGTGGATGACGCCGACGAGCGTCGCGGCGGTCAGGGCGAACCGCTCGGCCTTCGAGGCGAGGGCCGCCGCCCCGTCCCCGCCCCGGATGCCGCTCTGGGCCGCGGCGGCGCCCATCAGGTCCTGGACGACGGGGACGTACGGCACCCGGTGGCGGCGGGCGAGGCGGGCGCCCACGACCCCGCCGGCGAGGCTGGGCATCTGGGAGACCACCGCGTCGGGCCTGATGCCGGGCGGTGCGAGGAGGGTGTGCGCCAGGACGCTGCCCTCGAAGGCGGCTCTGCGCACAGCGCTCTGGCGGGCCGGGACGTAGTGGCGCCTGCGGTGCACGGTGACGCCCGCGCGCCGTTCCTCGGCGCGCCAGACGCCCCGGTAGGCCGCGTCGGTCCGCCAGGCCGGGTAGTGCGGCATGCCCGTGAGCACGTGGGTGTCGGCGCCGCACGCGGCCCAGTGCTCGGCGAGCTGGGCGGCGTACGGGCCGATGCCCGTCAGCTCCGGCGCGTAGTTCGTGGAGACCACCAGCAGGCGGCGCTGCTCGAACGGTCTGTGGTGCTCTTCGTCTGGCATCGGACGATCGCCTTCCCCCCGGAGCCACCAGTGTTCCACCGAGGAACAGCCCCAAAAGCGAGCTTATCCGTTCATGAGATGAGCAAGTGGTCTTCACAGTAATGTCGTTGGACTATCGCGGACATCGCGTTCACCGTGGGGGGAGAGAACGGATGGTGCACAGGGTCGGTTACGCGCCGGGGGTCTACGACCTGTTCCATGTGGGACACCTCAATATCCTTCGTCATGCGCGCAGCCAGTGCGACTACCTGGTGGCGGGGGTCGTCTCGGACGAGATGGCCGCGCTCGCCAAGGGGCACCGGCCGGTGATCCCGCTCCCGGAACGGCTGGAGATCGTGCGGAGCGTGCGGTACGTGGACGCCGCCTTCGTGGAGACCGTGCCGGAGAAGGTCGAGACCTGGCAGCAGGTCAGGTTCGACGTCATCTTCAAGGGGGACGACTGGCGGGACACGGACAAGGGCAGGAAGCTGGAGCGCGACTTCGCCGAAGTGGGCGTGGAGGTCGTGTACTTCCCGTACACCGTGCACACATCCAGCACGCAGCTGCGCCGGGCGCTGGACACGCTCGTCAGTGCGCCCGGAGCGCTCTCAGCTCCCTGAACCACTTGCCCAGGAACAGGACGAGGAACAGCGCGTGCACGGCGGCGAGTACGGCGTATCCGGTCCGGAACGCGGTCTCGTCGCCGAGCAGCAGGAAGACGAGGCAGAACACCCCGTAGTCGGCGGGCAGCAGCACCACGGCCCGCAGCCGGGACGGCGGCGCCGCGGGCCCGGGCGCGCCTGCCGCGCCGTGCGCCGCCGCCTTGCCCAGTTGTTCGCGCAGCAGCCCCGCACAGAAGGTCAGCACCGCGACGAACAGGAAGCCGAGCGGCAGCAGCAGCCAGCCGTCGCCGGGCAGCGCGAAGTACCGGTGGAACGCGATCAGTACGGCGGTGTGGACCAGGATCATCTTGGCGCAGTCGACCACATGGTCGAGCCATTCGCCGTCGGGTCCGCCGCGCCCGGTCAGCCGGGCGAGCTGGCCGTCGGCCGAGTCGAGGGCGAAGCCCACGGCGAGCCCGAGGTACACGAGGACGGCCGCCCACGGGCCCGGTCGCACCAGCGCCACACAGGCTATGGAGGTGAAGGTGAACGCCGCGCTGACCAGGGTGACCTGATTGGGCGTCATGCCGAACCGGTACGCGGCGGCGGCGAAGACCCGGCCGGCCGGGCGGTTCACGTACCGAGAGTAGAGCGAGACCCCCCTGGCCGTCTTCTGCGCCCCGCGCAGCCGGCCGAGCACCGTCGTCGTGGTGTCCATACGCCCCCCCAGTGTCCCGGTGTCGCCACCGCTCCCCCGGCGGGCGCTCCCCGCGCGCCGCCGGAGCGCATCATGGCACGGGGACGGCCGCCGCGCGGGCGGATCGCCCCATCTGGAGGGGTTACGGGGGCAGTTGGCCGAGACTTCCGCTCAGGCGGAGGCGGTCCGGCACTCCGGGTGGCCCCAGCCGTGGTCGTTCTTCGCGATCATGTCCTTGGCGGCGTACGGCCGTCCGCAGTGGCAGCGGCCCGCGAACTTGGCCCGGATGGTGGCCCCGCTCCCCGGCTTCCGTGGAGCGGTCCTCTTCGCGGCGGCGCCCGTCCGGCGGCCCTCGGTGGCGCGGGACGGCGCCGGTACGGGGGTGGCCGATCCGTGCGAGGTGCCGGCGGCACTCTGGGTGACGGCGACCTCGCTGGCGGCCTGGTCGGCGAGTGCGTTGAGGGGGTCGCCGTCCACCTGGTGGGCGGGCACGTAGACGAAGGTCACGGCGCGCCCGGTGAGGAGTTCGTCGATGCGGGTCACCAGCTCACGGTTGGCGACGGGCTTGCCGGCCGAGGTCTTCCAGCCGTTGCGCTTCCAGCCGGGCAGCCACTTGGTGACCGCGTTCATCGCGTACTGCGAGTCCATCCGGACCTCGAGCGCCGCGGCGGGGTCCACGGACTCCAGGAGCTCCTGGAGGGCGGTGAGCTCGGCGACGTTGTTGGTGGCGGTGCCGAGCGGCCCCGCCTCCCACCGCTGGGGACGGCCCTCGGCGTCGGCCACCACATAGGCCCAGGCGGCGGGCCCCGGATTACCCTTCGACGCCCCGTCACACGCGGCGATCATGCGCTCGTTCATGCCCTCGATCATGCCAGCGCGCGGGACCGGTTCCGGCCCCCGGCCCCCACCTGCGGCCTTCACGGTGTGTGATGCTTCGGCGTGCGTTGGTGACGGTGCGCTGCTTCCCTGAAGGGGCCCGCTCCCCCCTACGTCCCGAGGAGTGACGATGAGCGTTGCACGAGAGGTGAACCGAGCCCAGCAGATGCGCGAGAAGGCACGGCACCTGACCGAGGCCGCGGAGCGCACCAGCGACCCGGAGCAGCGCCGCCGCCTCCAGGAGAAGGCCCGCAAGCTCCAGGAGCACAGCGAGCGGCAGGACGGCCTGCCCGTGTGAGGCGGACCACACAGACCGGTGGACTGTCACTCTTCCATGAGTGGGTGGCAGTCCACCGCCGCGTTCCGGCCCCCTCCGGATGCGTGATCACCCGCGCCTACGATGGCTCCGCGAGCGAATGCGAGGAAGGTGGAGCCTGCCATGAACGGTCAACCGGTCACCGTGGTCACCGGAGGCAGCCGCGGCATCGGTGCGGCGGTCTGCGAACGCCTGGCGGGTGAGGGCCATGACATCGCGCTGGCCTACCACTCGGACGCCGATGCGGCGGAGAAGGTCGCCGAGGCGGTACGGGGGACGGGCCGCCGCTGTGTGACGGTCCGGGTGGACACGGCGGACGAGACGGACGTGGACCGCCTCTTCGACACCGCCGCCGCCGAGCTGGGCCCGGTCACCGGCCTGGTCAACAACGCGGGCATGAGCGGCCCGGTCGGCCCCCTGGTCGACGCCGACGCGGCGGGCATGCGGCGCGCCCTGGAGGTCAACGTCCTCGGCTACCTGCTCTGCGCGCGCCGCGCGGTCCGTGACATGACCGCCTCGGGCGGCGGGGCGATCGTCAACGTGTCCTCGGCCGCCGCCACGCTGGGCAGCCCCGGCGAGTACGTGCACTACGCGGCCGCCAAGGGCGCCGTCGACACGATGACCGTCGGCCTGTCCAAGGAGACCGGGCCGTCCGGCATCCGCGTCAACGCGGTCGCCCCCGGTGTCATCCGCACCGAATTCCACGCGGACCCGGCCCGCCCCGACAAGCTCGGCCCCGGCACCCCGCTCGGCCGCCCCGGCGAACCGGAGGAGATCGCGGGCGCCGTCGCCTGGCTGCTCTCGCCGGACGCCTCGTACGCGACGGGGACGGTGCTGCGGGTGTCGGGCGGGCGCTAGGCCCGACAGGGCCCAGGACGGCACACCGGTTTCCGGCGGTTCCGGGGCGAGGGAGCGTCCGTTGCAGTAGAAGTGGTGCACCGGAACAGGAAGGGGCCTGCCATGTCAGTGGGACGAGGTCGCACCGCCGCAGCCGTGTTCGACGCTCTCGGCACCGATTACGAGGCGGCGTTCGCCGCTTCGGCCACGCACCGCGCCTCACTGGAGCGGCTTCTGGGGGTGCTCCCGCCGCACGCGCGGGTGCTGGACGTGGGCAGCGGTACGGGCCGGCCGACGGCACAGACCCTCGTGGACGCCGGGCACGACGTGCTGGGGGTGGACGTCTCGCCGGTGATGGTGGACATCGCCGCGCGCCAGGTGCCCGGGGCGGAGTTCCGCTGCGCCGACATCCGCACGCTCGCGCTGGAGGACGGCTCCTTCGACGCGGTGTGCCTGTACTTCGCGCTGTTGCAGATGTCGCGGGAGGACCAGGGCGAGGTGGTGCGGCTGGCCGCGCGGGTGCTGCGGCCGGGGGGCCATCTGGCGGTGGCGACGGTGCCGCTCGACGTGGAGGGCGTCAGCGGCACGTTCATGGGCCAGCCGGTCGAGGTGACCAGCTTCGGCGAGGACGCGTTCGTGGCGTTGGTGGAGGACGCCGGATTCACGGTCCTGTCCCGGGAGAGCACGATGTTCGTGCCCGCCCTCCCGGCCGCCGTGCCGGAGCCGCAGATGTTCCTGCTCGCGCGGCGGCGCTGAGCGGGCGGACGTGCCGTGCGGTCCGCACCGGCCCACAATGAGTTGGCCTGCCTTCCGCGGGTACCCGGCCCCGCGAGGCTGCCGATGCCCCGCCGCCCGCCCGCGGGGACGAGGACGGAGGATCTTCCATGACCGACCGCAGACCAGAAGGCCCGGTGTACGAGGGCGCGTCCCCGAACCCGCCTCCGGTACCCGCGGACCTGCCCGACCAGCAGGTGCAGGAAGGCGAGGACCCGATGGACGTGCAGGCCCCGCCACGCGCCGGGCAGACCGGGGACGACGGCGGGGACGATCTGCCCGACCCCGACGAGTCCGGGTCGGGACGCGGTGCCGCCCGCAACGCCGGAGTGCACCCGGAGCATCCGGTGCCGGACGAGTCACCGGGCTGAGCCGTGCCCCGTGAGCGCCGGGCCGCCCGGCGCGTCCTGGCGCTCCTGGTGGCCCCGTGCCTCGCCCTGGCGGTCGCTGCCCCGACGGCCCGGGCCGCCGCGTGCGACCAGGACCGTGAGCGCTGCCTCGACGGCAGGCGCCTGCTGTACTGGTACGGCTACGGACTCGGCGTCCACCCGTTCACGACGCCGGAGGCCGTACGCCGGCAGCTCACCGACAACTTCCGGCTGTTCCCGGTGAGCGGGAGCTGCCCGGGCCGCGTCCGTACCGGCGACACCTGCGATCTGCTGGGCGCCAATCCGGTGCGCGTGGAGTCCGCCGCGGGCGACCACCTCCAGATCGCCACGCTGCCCGGCCACGACCTGGGCAACGGTTTGCACATCCGGTTCACGTTCACCCGCTCCCTCGGCTTCCACTACCTGGACGTCGCGGCCTGGCAGGACCGGGAGACGGACTGCACCAGGCAGGTGCTGTGCGGCGCGGCGAGCCGGGCGGGCGCCTGGGCCCTGTGGCAGGTCCTCGCCTCCACCCTGACCGTGTCCGCCTGGGCAGCGTGAGCCCGGACTGCGAGGTCCGACCGGCCGCACGATCATGGGGCCATGGCACCCATCCCCGCCGACTCCCCCGGGGCGCCCCCGTGGATCGCACCGATGCTGGCCGTGCCGGGACCGCTCCCCGTACCGGACACGGAGTGGGCCTTCGAGGCCAAGTGGGACGGTGCCCGGTGCATCCTGGCGACACCGGGCGACGGCACCCTGCGGCTCACCTCACGGGCGCGCAACGACGTCACCCCGACCTATCCGGAGCTGCACGCACTGGGTGACGTGCTGCGCGGCCACAGCGTGGTCCTGGACGGCGAGATCGTGGCCCTGGACGCGTCGGGGCGGTCCGACTTCGGGCTGCTCCAGCGCCGGATGGGCATCCTGAACGCGCGGCGCGCCGCCCGCCTCGCGCTGGACGTCCCCGCGCACCTGGTGGTCTTCGACGTGCTGTACCTGGACGGCCGGACCCTGTCGGCGCTGGGTTACGAGGAGCGCCGCGGGGTCCTTGCCGGTCTGCTGTCCGGGGGACCGCACTGGTCGGTGCCGTCCTATGTGCGCGGCCAGGGCGCGAAGGCGTGGGAGACCGTCGTGCGCGGGGGCCTGGAGGGCGTGGTCGCCAAGCGGCTCTCCTCTCCGTACACGCCGGGTCTCCGTTCACCCGACTGGCGCAAGACCAAGCGGGTCGAGACGCTGGACGTGGTCATCGGCGGCTGGACCCAGCGCAAAGGCGCGCCCACGGGTGTCCCCGGGGCCGTCCTGGTCGGACTGGACGACCCGTCCGGGCTGCGGTACGCGGGGTCCGTCGGGTCGGGGATGTCGGACCGGGAGCTGGGCGAGCTGAAGGAGTACCTGAGTGTGCTCGCACGTCCGGACTCCCCGTTCACGGGGCCGGTCGACGTGGCCGGGGCGCACTGGGTGGAGCCGAGGCTGGTGGCGGAGGTCAGCGCGTCGCAGTGGACGGCGGCGGGGCGGCTGCGTCATCCGGTGTGGCATCGGCTGCGGCCGGACCTGACCCGGCTGGGCTGAACGCCGGGCCGCTCAGCCGGGCAGTGTGAGCCGCCGGGACACGCTGACGGCGGCCGAAAGGAGCTCCGCGCGGACCCGGGAGGTCCGGTACATCCGGTCGGACCGGAAGGAGATGCCGAGGGAGCCGATCTGCTCGCCGTTGTAGACCGGGACCGCCACGCAGGTCGTGCCGCGTACGTACTCCTCGCGGTCCATGACCACCGGCGCGGGCGAGCCGTCGAGCTGCTGGACCAGCTCGTCGCGGTGGGTGATGGTCCGGGGGGTGAGCCCGGCCAGATCGTGCCGGGAGAAGTAGTCGTCCCGCGCCTCCTGGTCGAGCTCCCTCAGGACGGTCTTGCCGAGCGCCGTGGCGTGCCCGGCCTCCTCCAGACCCACCCACAGGTCCACGCGCGGGGTGCGCGCGCTGTCCACGATCTCCATGACCCGGATCTCGCCGTCCACGTAGAGGGTCAGATAGGCGGCCGCCCACAGATCGTTGCGCAGGGCGGTGAGGGCGGGCCGCACCCGGGCGGGCACCGGCTGTGTACCCGGGCCGCCGCCCCGGGCGTCGTCGGCGAGGACGTAGGTGTGGTCGTCCAGTTCCCTGAGGTAGCCGTCGCCGACCAGCATGGGCAGCAGCGCGTGCGCGGTGGCCGGGGGAAGACCCGCCTCCCGGGCCAGCTGCTGCGCGGTGGCCTCGCCCCCGTGGGCGCCCGCGGCCTCCAGCAGGCGGAGGGCGCGCCGGACGGCTGCGACGGGGTCGGGGCCGGCGTGGTCGGCCATGCCCACCAGCATGGCCCGGCTGCTGGGACGCGGCAAAACATCACGGTGGCGGGACTGCGTCCGGGGGACGTTTTGGGGCGTGACGCAAGCCATCTTTTGCGCTCGCGATCTCGGGGGAAGTCTCCGGTACGGTGTCGAACGCTCCGTACCCGGCAGGTCACGGAGCACCTTGCCACCGCCGTACGGTCTCCGACGCGGAGCAGCGTGTCCGTGCCGTACCGCCCGTCCTCGACGCCACACAGCCGCGACACGACTGGGGAGTTTGATGTTCGACAAGGTATTGGTCGCCAACCGCGGGGAGATCGCGATCCGCGCGTTCCGCGCGGCGTTCGAGCTGGGCATCTCCACGGTGGCGGTCTATCCGCACGAGGACCGCAATTCTCTGCACCGGGCCAAGGCGGACGAGGCGTACCGGATCGGTGAGCCCGGGCATCCGGTGCGGGCTTATCTGTCGGTGGACGAGGTGGTGAAGGCGGCCCGCAAGGCGGGGGCGGACGCGATCTACCCCGGTTACGGCTTCCTCTCGGAGAACCCGGATCTGGCGGCGGCGTGCGCGGAGGCCGGCATCACCTTCGTCGGGCCCCCGGCGTCGGTGCTGAACCTGACGGGCAACAAGTCGCGTGCGGTGGCGGCGGCCCGGGAGGCCGGTGTGCCGGTGCTGAAGTCGTCCGAGCCGTCCGAGGACGTGGACGCCCTGGTCGCGGCATCGGAGGAGATCGGCTTCCCGGTGTTCGTGAAGGCGGTCGCCGGGGGCGGCGGGCGCGGCATGCGGCGGGTGACCGAGGCCGGTGAGCTGCGCGAGGCGATCGACGCGGCGATGCGCGAGGCGCGGTCCGCGTTCGGTGACGCGACGGTCTTCCTGGAGCAGGCGGTGATCAATCCCCGCCACATCGAGGTGCAGATCCTGGCCGACGCCGAGGGCGATGTGGTGCACCTCTACGAGCGGGACTGCTCGCTCCAGCGCCGCCACCAGAAGGTGGTCGAGATCGCCCCGGCCCCGAATCTGGACCCGGAGCTGCGGGCGCGGATCTGCGCCGACGCGGTCGCCTTCGCCCGGCACATCGGGTACGTGAACGCGGGCACCGTCGAATTCCTGGTGGACGAGCGCGGCAACCACGTCTTCATCGAGATGAACCCGCGCATCCAGGTCGAGCACACCGTGACGGAGCAGGTCACCGGCCGCGACCTGGTGATCGCGCAGCTGCGCATCGCGGCGGGCATGACGCTGTCCGAGCTGCGGCTCTCCCAGGACTCCATCGCGCTCAACGGCACCGCGATGCAGTGCCGCATCACGACGGAGGACCCGGTCAACGGCTTCCGTCCGGACACCGGCACCATTTCCGCGTACCGCTCTCCCGGCGGGCCGGGTGTGCGGCTGGACGGCGGGACCGTGCACACGGGTGCGGAGGTGTCGGCGCACTTCGACTCGATGCTCGTCAAACTCACGTGTCACGGCCACGACTTCGCCAACGCGGCCCGCCGTGCGCGCCGGGCGATCGCCGAGTTCCGCATCCGCGGGGTGGCGACGAACCTGCCGTTCCTGGGCGCGGTGCTGGACCACCCGGAGTTCCGGGCGGGGCGCCTCACCACCTCCTTCATCGACGAGCACCCGGAGCTGATCCGAGCCCGCCCCTCGGCGGACCGGGGCAGCCGGATGCTCAGCTATCTGGCGGAGACCACGGTCAACCGGCCCTACGGGCCCCGCCCTTCGGTCATCGACCCGGCGGACAAGCTGCCCGCGCTGCCGCCGGGCACGCCGCCGCCCGGCTCGCGGCAGCGCCTGGCGGAGCTGGGTCCGGAGCGGTTCGCCGCCGAACTGCGCGCCCAGTCCGCGGTCGCGGTCACGGACACCACGTTCCGCGACGCCCATCAGTCGTTGCTCGCCACCCGGGTGCGCACCCGGGACCTGCTGGCGGTCGCGCCGCACGTGGCGCACACCGTGCCGCAGTTGCTGAGCCTGGAGTGCTGGGGCGGCGCCACCTACGACGTGGCGCTGCGGTTCCTGGCCGAGGACCCGTGGGAGCGGCTGGTCAAGCTCCGTGAGGCGGTGCCCAACATCTGTACGCAGATGCTGCTGCGGGGCCGTAACACGGTGGGCTACACGCCGTATCCGACGGAGGTCACCGAGGCGTTCGTCTCGGAGGCGGCCTCGGCCGGGATGGACATCTTCCGCATCTTCGACGCCCTCAACGACGTGTCGCAGATGCGTCCGGCGATCGACGCGGTACGCGCCACGGGGACCTCGCTGGCGGAGGTGGCGCTGTGCTACACCGCCGATCTGTCGGACCCGGGCGAGACCCTGTACACGCTGGACTACTACCTGCGGCTGGCCGAGCAGATCGTGGAGGCGGGCGCCCATGTGCTCGCCATCAAGGACATGGCGGGGCTGCTGCGTCCGCCGGCCGCGCGCACCCTGGTGACGGCGTTGCGCGAGCGGTTCGACCTGCCGGTGCACCTGCACACCCATGACACGGCGGGCGGCCAGCTGGGCACGCTGATCGCGGCGATCGACGCCGGGGTGGACGCGGTGGACGCGGCCGTCGCCTCGATGGCCGGGACGACGAGCCAGCCGCCGCTGTCGGCACTGGTGGCGGCGACGGACCACACGGAGCGCGCGACGGGCCTCTCGCTCCAGGCGGTCGGCGATCTGGAACCGTACTGGGAGGCGACCCGCAAGGTGTACGCCCCGTTCGAGTCGGGGCTGGCCTCACCGACGGGCCGGATCTACCACCACGAGATCCCGGGCGGCCAGCTGTCCAACCTGCGGCAGCAGGCCATCGCACTGGGCCTCGGGGACCGCTTCGAGCTGATCGAGGACTGCTACGCGGCGGCCGACCGGATGCTGGGGCGGCTGGTGAAGGTGACGCCGTCCTCGAAGGTGGTCGGGGACCTGGCGCTGCATCTGGTGGGCGCGGGTGTGAGCGCCGCGGACTTCGAGTCGGACCCGGGCAAGTTCGATGTGCCGGACTCGGTGATCGGGTTCCTGCGCGGTGAGCTGGGCGACCCGCCGGGCGGCTGGCCCGAGCCGTTCCGCACCCGGGCCCTCAAGGGCCGCCCCGAGAAGGCGCAGACGCCGCATCTGTCGGACGAGGACCGTCAGGCGCTGCGCGAGTCGCCGCGCGCGACGCTGAACCGGCTGCTGTTCCCCGGCCCGACGAAGGAGTTCACCGCGCACCGGGAGGCGTACGGCGACACTTCGGTGCTGCCGACGCCGGACTTCCTGTACGGGCTGGAGCCGGAGACGGAGCACCCGGTCGAGCTGGAGCCCGGGGTGACGCTGCTGTTCGAGCTGGAGGCCATCTCCGAGGCGGACGAACGCGGCTTCCGGAGCGTACTGGCCACGCTCAACGGGCAGTTGCGGCCGGTGTCGGTGCGGGACAGGTCCGTGGCGACCGAGGTGAAGGCGGCGGAGAAGGCCGACCGGAGCAACGCGGGGCATGTCGCGGCGCCGTTCGCCGGGGTGGTGACGCTCCAGGTGGAGGAGGGCGCGTCGGTGTCGGCCGGGCAGACGGTCGCCACGATCGAGGCGATGAAGATGGAGGCGTCGATCACCGCCCAGTCCGCCGGTGTGGTGCGCCGCCTGGCCATCGGGCGGGTCCAGCAGGTGGAGGCCGGTGACCTGCTCATCGAGGTCGGCTGAGAGCCGCTTCCGTGCGGGCCCGCCGGTGACCACGGCCGCGAGGTGCTGCGCGGCCGTGGCCCTCCGGGGTCAGGCGTCCATCGAGGCGGCGAGCGAACGGGGCCTCATGTCGGTCCAGTTGGCCTCGACGTACTCCAGGCACGCGTCCCGGGTGTTCTCCTCGAAGGCGACGGTCCACCCGGCGGGTACCTCGGCGAAGGAGGGCCACAGGGAGTGCTGGCCCTCGTCGTTCACCAGGACCAGGAAACGGCCTTCGGGGTCGTCGAACGGGTTGGTGCTCATACGGGCGGTGCCTCCTCGGGCCAGGGGCCGGTATCGGCCGCGTCTGCGCGTGTGTCGGTTTCGGGTGGGCCCACACCGGGGGGTGGGCCCGGTCCTGCTGTCGCCTTCGGCCGCCGGACAGGCCCTAACGGGCGCCGCCCGGTCCGTCGGCGAGGGGACGGGCCTCGTCCGGTGCGGACTTGACGCTCCGGTCCAGCAGCGAGTCCAGGATCTCACCGACCCGGATCGCGGTGTTGGACAACAGCGACGAGGTGATGCCGTGGGTGTGCTCCGTACCGCCCTGGAGGTAGATGCCGCAGTTCAGCGCGGCGTCGGTGGCGATGCGGTAGTCGCGCTCGACGCGGACCCGGCCTTCGTCGTCGCGCAGGCAGTGTGCGGCGGCCTCGCCCAGCAGGCCGAGCGGGTCGGCCGGGCTGTAGCCGGTGGCGAACACCACGACGTCCGCGTCGAGCACGGTCTCCTCGCCGGTGACGAGGGAGGTCACGGTGGCGCGCACCTTGTCCGGGGTCTCCTCGGCCGAGGTGAGCCGGGACACGTTGAGGAAGCGCAGCCGCTCGGTGCCGAGCACCTTCTCCTGGTACATCTGCCGGTACAGGTCATCGATCAGATCGATGTCGACCACGGAGTAGTTGGTGTTGCCGTGGTAGTCGATCAGCCGGCGCTTGACGCTCTCCGGCGCCGCGTAGAACTCGTCCACCGCGTCCGGGTCGAAGATCTTGTTGGCGAAGCCGCTGTCGTCGGCCGGGCTGTATCCGTAGCGGGAGAAGACCGCGCATATCTCGGCACCGGGGAAGCGGCGGTGCAGGTAGGCGACGTTCTCGGCGGCGCTCTGTCCCGCTCCCACGACGACGAAGCGGGAGGGCGAGGTGCCGTCCAACTCCGCTACGCGGGTGAGCAGTTCGGACGTGTGCCAGACGCGGTCGCCGCGCTCCACGCCCTGCGGCAGGAGCGGGCGGAGCCCGGTGCCGATGACGAGGTTGCGGGCGCGGTGGACCGTCAGCCCCTCCCCCGACCGGACGGTGACGTCCAGATGCTCCACGACGCCGTCCTCGACCACCTGGGTCACCCCGACGACCTCGTGGTCGTAGGAGACGAGGTCGTCCACCTGGGCGGCGGCCCACTCGAAGTAGTCGTGGAACTCGACCCGCAGTGGGAAGAGGTTCTTGTGGTTGATGAAGTCGATCAGGCGCCCCTGGCTCTTGAGGTAGCAGAGGAAGCTGAACTCGCTGGCCGGATTGCGGAGCGTCACCAGGTCCTTGAGGAACGAGACCTGCATGGTGGCGTCGTCGATGAGCATGCCACGGTGCCAGCCGAAGGCCGGTTGCTGCTCGAAGAACTGGGCGGTCACCGCTCCCCGCGTCCCGGCGCGCGCGTTGTGCTCGCTGATCGCGATCGCCATGGCCACATTGGACGGGCCGAAGCCGATGCCAATGAGGTCGTGGACCGGTGCTGCGTCGCCAGGACGAGCCTGTGACATGTCACTCCCATCGTGCGGGGAAGGCGCCTGTCGGATGCGGGAACGGGCGCAGGGCGGGCACGCCACGACGGCGACCCGATTAACTTAGGTGAGCCTAAGCTAATCCGTTCACGCTTGTCGACCGGCGCGAATCGGACACGTCCGGCGCGAAGGCCCCCAACTGACTCCCTCCACAGGTCCGTTGCAAGATAAGGTAAGCCTTGCTTTACTTGCCTCGCTCAGTCTTCTACGTCGAGGAGGAACCCCATGCGGGTCGTCATGTTCGGTTACCAGACCTGGGGGCACCGCACCCTGCAAGCCCTCCTGGACTCCGAGCACGACGTGGTGCTGGTCGTCACCCACCCCAGGAGCGAGCACGCGTACGAGAGGATCTGGAGCGACTCCGTCGCCGATCTCGCCGAGGAACACGGAATCCCGGTCCTCATCCGCAACCGCCCGGACGACGACGAGCTGTACGAGCGCCTGAAAGCGGCCGACCCCGACGTCATCGTGGCCAACAACTGGCGCACCTGGATCCCGCCGCGCATTTTCGCACTCCCCCGCCGGGGCACCCTCAACGTCCACGACTCGCTGCTGCCCAAGTACGCCGGCTTCTCGCCGCTCATCTGGGCGCTCATCAACGGCGAGAGCGAGGTGGGCGTCACCGCGCACATGATGAACGACGAGCTCGACGCCGGAGACATCGTCCGGCAGGAGTCCGTCCCCGTCGGCCCGCGGGACACCACCACCGATCTCTTCCACAAGACCGTCGACCTGATCGCCCCCGTCACGACCAAGGCGCTGGCCCTGATCGCGGACGGGCAGACGGAGTTCACCCCGCAGGACCGCTCGCAGGCCACCTTCTTCCACAAGCGCGCCGAGGAGGACATCCGGATCGACTGGAACTGGCCGGCCGAGGACCTGGAACGCCTGGTGCGCGCCCAGTCCGCCCCGTATCCCAGCGCCTTCACCTTCCACCGGGGCAAGCGGATCGAGATCCTGGCCAGTGTGGTCTCCGAGGGGCGTTACGGCGGAACGCCCGGCCGGATCTTCTACCGCGAGGGCGACGGCGTGGTCGTCGTCGCCGGGGCCGACGCCCGCACCGGCCGCAACCACGGCCTGGCCATCACCCGGGTCCGCACCGAGGACGGCCGCGAGCTGCCCGCGACGGAGTACTTCACCTCCATGGGCGGCTACCTGACCGGCCGCCCCTGACCCCCGCACGGGCGTGCCCCCGCCCCTCGAATCCATCGAGGGGCGGGGGCACGCCCGTGTCCGCCTGTCACACCTGCCGGGGCCGCGTACGGGGCAGCCGCGTCGCCGCCGCCGCGGCGAACAGGCAGAAGCCGAGCACCCACCAGAAGGTGTCGCCGAAGGCCGCGGGGACGTCCGCGCCGGTCGCGGCGAGCCGGGTCTCCAGGATCACCGCCACCGCCGCCGTGCCCAACGAACCGCCCACGGTGTTGAGGAGGTTGAGCGCGCCGGCCGCCCGGGGCAGCTGCTCCGGCTCGATGCGGCTGTAGACGATGTTCATCACGGGCGCTCCGACCATCGACATCCCGAAGCCCCGCACCACCAGCGCCGAGGCCACCACCGCGTCCGGCACCCCGTGCCCCAGCAGGGTGAACGGTGTGGTCCCGGCGACGATCAGCACGATGCCGGCCACCACCAGGGTCCTCGGGGCGACCTTGCTGATGGTCCGGTTGACCAGCACCGAACCGGCTGCCGCGCCCAGCCCTTGGGGGGCGAGCAGCAGCCCCGCCTCCCAGGCCGACATGCCCCGCCCCGACTGGAAGTACAGCGGCAGGAGGAACGTCGTGCCGAACACCGAGGCCCCGAGGACCACCAGCGCGAGGGCGGCGGCCCCGAACGGCGGACGGGCGAACAGCCGGGGGTCCACGAGCGGGACGGCCCGCGTCCGCAGCCCGTGCACGGTGAACGCGGCCAGCATGACCGCCCCGGCGCCGACGCCGATCGCGGCCGGGACGGCACGGTCGTGGGCGACCTCGGTCAGCCCGTACACCAGCGCCGCGAGCCCCGGTGGGAGCAGCAGCGCCCCGCGCAGGTCGAACGCGGCGCGCCGGGACGCCGGGGGCACCACGGGCACGTGCCGGCGGGCCAGCAGGACCGCCGCCGCGCCGATCGGCAGGTTGACCAGGAACAGCCAGGGCCACGGAGCGACCGCGAGCACGGAGCCCCCGGCGAGCGGTCCGAACACCGGGGAGAGCAGCGGGACCACGGCGACCACGCTGATCACCTTGCCGGTGCGCCCGGGGCCGGCGATCCGGGCGAGCAGCGCCTGCCCGGTCGCGGGAAGCAGGCCGCCGCCGAGCCCCTGGACCACCCGGAACACGATGAGGCTGGGCGCCGACCAGGCCGAGGCGCACAGCACCGAGCCGGCCAGGAACACGCCGATGGCCGCGAGCCAGACCCGCCGGCCGCCGAACCGGCCGGCCAGCCAGCCGGACGCGGGGACGGCGGCGACGACGGCGAGCAGGTACGCGCTGGAGACCCACTGGATCTCGGCGACGGACGCGCCGAACTCCTCGGTGAGCCGGTCGAGTCCGACGCTGACGATGGTGGCGTCGAGCGAGGCCATGAACGTGCCGAGGACCAGGATGAACGCGATCCGCAGCAGGTCCCGGTCCACGCGTTCGGCGGGCGGGGCGGGCGCCGTGGTCACCGGTCCTCCAGGAGGCCGCGCACATCCGCGTCCAGGTGGTGCTCCATGTTCCGCAGCAGGTCCACCAGTTGGTCCGCGAGCCCGTCGGTGTCCGTACCGGCCCGGTGGGCGAGCACGCCGGTCCAGCCGTCGCCGTCCGGCATGACGGTCAGCGTGGCGGGGTGGTGGGTGGACTCTCGGAAGCGCGTGCCGAGCACGGTGAGTCCGGGCGCGGGTTCGCGCAGGCGGTCCGGATCGACCGGGTAGTTCTCGAAGACCACCATGCTGTCGAAGAGCCTGCGCCGACCGGTGAGCCGTTCCAGGTCGGACAGGGCCACGTGGTGGTGCTCGACCAGGTCGCGCTGGCGGGCCTGGAGGTCGGCGAGCGCGGCGGCCAGGGTGCCGGTGAGCCTGGCCCGCACCGGCACGGTGTTGGCGAGCAGGCCGATGATCTCCTCGACGCCCTCCAGGGCCGGGGGCCGGCTCGACACCATGGCGCCGAAGCACACGTCCCGCCGCCCGGAGCGCCGGGCCAGCAGCACCGACCAGGCGCCCTGCACCAGGGTGTTCGGGGTGAGGCCGCGCCGTGCGGCGAGCCGGGTGAGCCCGGCCACGAGCGCCGCGTCGAAGGCGATGACCTCGGGCTCCTGCCAGGCCGGACCGCTCCCGTCGCCGCCCAGGTGGTCGCCCTCGGGGAGCCCGTCCAGCTCGGTCGCCCAGGCGTCGAGGTCCGGCTCGTGCTGGGCGCACCAGTCGAGGTAGTCCGCGAATGGGACGGGAGCGGGCAGCTCGGGGGCGGTCCCCCGGGTCCGCGCGGTGTACAGGGCGAAGAGCTCCCCGAGGATGCGCGGGGCGGACCAGCCGTCGGACAGGGCGTGATGGCTGGTCAGGACGAGGTCGGCGCGCTCGGGTCCGAGCCGGATCACCGTGATCCGGTAGAGCGGGCCGCGTGCGAGGTCGAAGGGTTCGGCGAGGTCGGCGGCCAGCACCTCGTCGGCGGGTGCGTCGGTGACGCGGAACTCCGGCCGGGGCGCCTTCGGGATGACCGCGAGCGAGGCGGGGAACACCGCGCCCAGGTTGGGGTGCCGGGCCAGCAGGTCGTCACCGGCCGCGCGCAGCGCCCTGGTGTCGAGCGGGCCCGCGAGCGAGAACACCGACTGCACGGTGTACGGGTCGGGGCGCTCGGTGCGCGAGTGCCGCAGCATCACCTCCTGCAACGGGCTGAGCGGCTGTACGGCGGCGACCGGCCGGTCCCCGAGCGCGACGGTCTCCGGCGCGGCGGCCACCCGCAGCAGCGCGGCCCTCAGGTGTTCCGCCAGCTCCTCGACCTCGGCGCCGGTGAACAGCGCCCGGGGCCAGGTGATCCGCACCCCGAGCGCGTCGTCGCGCACCAGGGCGTTGACCATGAGGCTGTACGGGAGGGGCATCGGGCCGGAGGCGTCGGAGCCGAGCGGGTCGGCGTCCGGGGCGGGCTGCCAGGGCGTCTCGGTCTCCGGGGCGCCGGGGTACTGGCCGAGGTAGTTCCAGGCGACCTCCGGGCGGACCGGGTCGAGCAGCCCCGCCGCGGTGAGGATGCCGTGGCCGAGGCCGTCGCCCTGGGCGCGCAGCCGGTCCCGGACCGCCCGCACGTCGTCGCCCGCGTCGAGCCGGACGGGGTGGATCGCGGTGAACCAGCCGACCGTCTGCGAGAGGTCGACATCCCGGGGGCGGCCGTGGCTCTCCAGGGCGACCAGCAGCTCCGGTGTGCCGCGCCAGTCCCGTACCGCCTGGGCGAGCGCCGTCAGGAGCACGGCGTCAGGCGTGGTGCGGTGGGCGGCGGGCAGGGTGGTGACCAGGGCGCGGGTCGTGTCCGCGTCGAGCCGGATCTCGTGGTGCGCGGCGGTCGCCACGGTGTCCCGGGCGGGGTCGAGCGGCGGGGCGAGGGGCTGGGTCGCCGTCATCCGCCGCCAGTGCGGGAGTTCGGCGCGCCGGTCAACCTCGCGCAGGGCGCGGGCCCAGCCGAGGAAGGACTGCCCGTGCCGGGTCAGCTCTCCCCCGTCGTGGGCGTGCCGGAGGTCGTCCAGGAGGATGCGCCAGGAGACGCCGTCGGCCACCAGGTGGTGGGCGATCAGCACGAGCCGGCCGGGGCGGTCGGGCCCGGCGTCCACCCAGACCGCGCGCAGCATCGGCCCGGAGCGCGGGTCCATGGCCCGGCGCGCGGCGGCGGCCGCAGCGTCGGCGGCGGCCCGCGGGTCGCCGTCGGCCGGGACGCGGGTCAGGACGTCGGCGCCGGTGAGCGCACCGGCCGACGGGATGTGCAGGAGGTCGTCGCCGAGGCGGGCGCGCAGCACGTCGTGGCGGGCGAGCAGGGCGTCGAGCACGGTCTGCCAGCCCTTCTCGTCGCCGCCGGCCGGGACGCAGATCTCCACCCACTGGCAGAAGCCGTCGGCGGCGTTGCCCGCGCGGTGCAGCAGGTCCCGCATGACCGGCGTCAGCGGGGCGTCCCCGACGGCCGGGGCGGCCTCGCCGTCCAGGGCGCGGGCCCGGGCGGCGATCCCGGCGACGGTCTCGCCGTCGAACACGTCCTTCGGGCTCAGCCCGAGGCCCTGGCGGCGGGCCCGGGAGACCAGTTGCAGGGAGACGATGCTGTCGCCGCCGACGTCGAAGAAGTTGTCGTCGGGGCCGATGTCGTCGCGGCCCAGGACGTCCCGGAGGACGGCGAGCAGGAGTGCTTCCGCCTCGGTGGCCGGTTCGCGCCGGGCGGCGGAGACCGTGGCGGGGGCGGGCAGGGCCGAGGCGTCGAGCTTGCCGCCGGGGCCGAGCGGCAGCCGGTCGAGCGGCACCAGCGCGGTCGGGACCATGTGGTCGGGCAGCAGCTCGGCGAGGTGGGCACGCACCCCGGCGGTGTCCAGGTCGGCGTCGTCGGTCGGGATGACGTAGCCGACGAGCCGGCCCTCGCGCATCACGACGGCGCAGGCGCGGACGTCGGGGTGCCCGGTGAGCGCGGTCTCGATCTCGCCGAGCTCGACGCGGAATCCGCGCACCTTGATCTGGTGGTCGGCGCGGCCGAGGAAGACCAGCTGCCCGTCGTGACGCCATCGCACCAGGTCGCCCGTGCGGTACATGCGGGTGCCGGGCGGACCGTACGGGTCGGCGACGAACGCGCCGGAGGTCAGGCCGGGGCGGCCGAGGTAGCCGCGGGCCACGCTCGGGCCGCCGAGGTAGAGCTCGCCGGTGACGCCGACGCCGACGGGCTGGAGTCCGCCGTCGAGCACATGGGCGCGGACGTTGGGGTCGGGACGGCCGATCGGCAGCGGTCCGGCGTCATCCGGGTCGTAGCGCCAGGTGGTCGAGTTGATGGTGACCTCGGTCGGACCGTAGGCGTTGAACAGCGCCCGGCGGCCCCGGCCCCAGCGGTGCGCCAGCTCCGGGTCGAGCCGTTCGGCGCCGACGACGAACAGGACGTCGGGGTCGACGGTGCGGTCGTCGGGCATGGCCGCAAGAAACGACGGCAGCAGGTTCACGCCGGTGACGCGGTGCTCCGCGATGTAGTCGAGGAGTTCGTCGCCGGGTACGCGCACCTCCTCCGGTGCGATGACGGACGTACCGCCGGACAGCAGCGGCACCATGGTCTGCCAGAACGCCACGTCGAAGCCGGTCGACGCGAAGTGCAGATAGCGGTCGTGCTCGGTGACGCCGACGACCTCCTCCTGAAGGGCGACCAGATCGGGCACGCCCCGGTGGGTGACGCCCACGCCCTTGGGCCGGCCGGTGGTGCCCGAGGTGTAGATGACGTACGCGAGCGCGTCGTCGGTGAGCCGGGCGCGCGCGCCCGCCGGATCGGTGTCCGGTACGGAGGCGAGGGTGGCCGGGTCGTCCAGGCGCAGGACGGGGATCGCGCGGTCGACCGGAAGTCCGGCCCCGGTCGTCACGACGGCCGCCGGCGAGATGTCGTCACACATGTACGCGAGCCGTTCGCGCGGGTAGGCCGCGTCCATCGGCACGTACACCGCACCCGCCTTGGCGACGCCGAACAGGGCGACGGTCATCTCGATGTCCCGGCCGGTCAGGACCGCGACGGGGTCCTGGGGCCGCACGCCGTGCGCGATGAGCGCGTGCGCGAGGCGGTTGGCCTGCCGGTCCAGGTCCTCGTACGAGAGGCTGCGGTCGCGGCAGACCAGCGCCTCGCCGCCGGGCTTGCGCCGGACCCAGCCGGTGAACTGGTCCAGCCAGTGGCCGCGTTCCTTCTCGGCGACGGCCCCGGTGCCCGTACGCAGCATGCGGGCGCGCTCGTCGGCGCCGAGGGCGGGCAGCGCGACGGCGGCCCGGTCCGGGTCCTCGGTGATCTCGTGGAGCAGGTTGCGGAGCCAGCGGCCGTAGTCGCGCACGGTGTCCCGGTCGAAGGCGCCGGGCTGGTAGCCGAGGCCGACGGTGATCTCGTCGCCCGGGATCACGATGACGGTGAGGGCGTAGTGCGTGGCGTCCGTGATGTCGACGCCGGTGAGGTCGAGGCCGGGGGCGAGCGGGGTGCGGGTGCGGCTGGAGAGCGGGAAGTTCTCCATGACGAGCATGGTGTCGAAGAGTTCGCCGATGCCCACGGCCCGCTGGATGCCGGGCAGTCCGACGTGGTGGTGCTCGGCGAGGGCGACGCTCTCGGCGTGCACCTGTGCCATGAGGTCCGCCGCCGTGCGGTCCGGGGTGCAACGGACGCGGACGGGGATGGTGGTGCCGAGCTGGCCGATCATCGATTCGACGCCGTCGACCTCGGCGGGCCGGCCGGAGACCGGGCAGCCGAACACGACGTCGCGGCGGCCGGTGAGCCGGCCGAGGAGCAGGCCCCACGCGGTCTGGAGGACCGTGGTCAGGGTGATGCCCCGCTCCCGGGCGAAGGCCCGCAGCCGGTCGCTGAACTCGCGGCCCAGCTCGACGGTCTCCCGGCCCGGCCGCTCCACGGCGTTCCCGGTGCTCGCGGGGGCCAGCCGGGTCGCGTCGTCCACGCCCGCCAGCGCCTCGCGCCAGGCGGCGACGGACGCCTCCTCGTCCCGGCCCGCCAGCCAGTGGAAGTACTCCGACAGCGGCGGGGAGACGGGTGCGGCGGGTCCGCCGCCGAGTTCGGCGTAGATCGCGAGGAGGGTGCGGCCGACGATGGGCATCGACCAGCCGTCGAGCAGGGCGTGGTGGTTGGTGATCACCAGCTTGTGCTCGGCGGGCCCCACCCGGGAGAGCAGGAAGCGGATGAGCGGCGGCCGCGCGGGGTCGAAGGGGCGCGCCAGGTCGGCGCGGGCCGCTTCGGCGAAGTCGTCGTCCCGCCGCCATTCCAGGGCGACGTCGGCCGGGATCACCTGCACGACGTCGTCCCCGACGGTGCCCAGGTGGACGCGGAGCGCGGGGTGGCGGCGCAGCAGCTCGTGGGCGGCGCGGGCCATCCGGTCCGGGTCCAGCTCCCCGGACAGCGTGGTGACGGCCTGGACGACGTAGACGTCGGTGTCCGCGTCGTCGCGGACCATGGTGTGGAAGGACAGACCGAGTTGGAGCGGGGTGGCGGGCAGCACGTCGCTGACCCGCCCGGTGCGCTCCAGGGCGTCGATCGCGTCCTGGTCGAGGGCCACCAGGGGCAGGTCGGAGGGGGTGAGCCCGCCCGCGGTGTGCAGGGCGTGCGCGGCCAGCGCGTCGAGGGCGGCGGCCCAGCAGTCCTGGAGGGCGGCCACGGCGTCGGGGCCCACCACCTCGCTCGCGGCGGTCCACTCGACGGCGAGCCGGGGGGTGTCGCCCTCGTGGACGAAGCAGTTGAGGGCCAGCACCTGTTCGAGGGCCTTGGCGTCGGGTTCGGTCACGGAGAACGCGTCGTGCTCGGGGAGCCGCCAGCCGTCTGCGGGCAAGGGGGCGAACCTGCCGAGGTAGTTGAGCAGCACGTCCGGCGGCGGTGTCGCGCCCAGCTCGGGACCCGCCTCCGGGTCGAGGTGGCGCAGCACCCCGTAGCCGATGCCGTCGCCCGGGACGGCGCGGCGGGCCTCCTTGGCGGCGCGCAGCGTGGCGCGGACGTCGTCGGCGGCGGGCACGCGTACGGGGTATTCGCTGGTGAACCAGCCCACCGTCCGGGCCAGGTCGAGGTGTTCGCGCCCGTGGCCCTCCATGGTCACGGTGACGGCGTCGTCGCGCAGGCCCCAGCCGCGCAGGGCGAGGACGAGGGCGGCGAGCAGGATCTCGTCCACACCGGCCCGGTAGGCGGCGGGCAGCGTGCTGAGCAGGGCCTCGGTGGCCTCGGGCGAGGCGGTCGTGACGGTGCGGTGGGCGGTGGCCACGGTGTCGCGTGCGGGGTCCAGGGGGCGTGCGCCGAGCCGGGTCGCGGAGCCCAGTGCCGTGCGCCAGTGGGCGAGTTCACCGCGCCGGGCGCCGGTCCTGCCCTGTTCGGCGAGGACCTGGGCGTGGCGGCGCCAGGAGGTGCCGACGGGTTCGAGGGCGCCGCCGGAGCAGGCGGTGTGCAGGTCGGGCAGGAGGACGCGCCAGGACACGCCGTCCATGGCGAGGTGGTGCACGACGAGGACCAGCCGGTCCGCCGCCCCCTCCCCGGTGCGGAGCAGGGCAGCGCGCACCAGGTCGCCGGTGCGCGGGTCGAGTTGTCCGGCGAGCCGTCGGGCCAGGGCGGTCACCTCTTCGCCGGTGGCCTCCGCTCCGGTGACCGCTTCGGTCGTGGCCTCTTCGACGGCGGCCCGGACCGTGCCCCGGGGCAGGATCTCCGGCTCACCGGCCACCCGCAGCCGCAGCGCGTCGTGGTGGTCGATGAGGGCCTGCACACCCCGGGTCAGCCGGTCCGGGGTGAGCGCGTCCACGTGCAGGGCGGTCCACTGGGCGTATCCGGCGACCGTGTCGATGTCCGGGTGCGGGTCGAGCAGGGCGCGCACGATGGGCGGTGCGGGCACCGGGCCGACCGGTTCGTCCGCCGGGCCGCCCGCGCCGTCGAGCTGTTCGGCGGAGGCGGCGAGCGCGGCGAAGGTGCGGCGGGCCAGCAGGTCCTTGGGGCGCAGTCCGAGGCCGAGGGCGCGCAGCCTGCTGCTGACGGTGATCGCGGTGATGCTGTCGCCGCCGAGGGCGAAGAAGTCGTCGTCCACGCCGACCCGTTCGACGCCGAGCGCGTCGGCGAGGACGGTGCACAGCAGCCGTTCGCGTTCGGTGCCAGGCTCCCGGCCGCCGCCGGGCAGGGCGGGTGCGGGCAGCGCGGCGCGGTCGAGCTTGCCGTTGGGCGTGACGGGCAGGGCGCCGAGGACCACGACGGCGGCGGGCACCATGTGTTCGGGCAGCCGTTCGGCGAGCCGGGCTCGTGCCTCGTCGCCGGTGACGGAGGCGGACACGATGTATCCGACGAGCCGGGAGGCCAGGACCCGGGCGGCCGCCGCGGTGACCCCGGGCAGGGCGGCAAGGGCTTCCTCGACCTCGCCGGTCTCCACCCGGTGGCCGCGGATCTTGACCTGTCCGTCGCCCCGGCCGCCGTACTCCAGGCCCCGGCCGGGGACCCAGCGGGCCCGGTCGCCGGTGCGGTACATCCGGTCGCCGGGGGCGCCGAAGGGGTCGGCGACGAAGCGTTCGGCGGTGGCCTCCGGCCGGCCGAGGTAACCGCGGGCCAGGTGCGGTCCGGCCAGGTAGAGTTCGCCGGTCGTGCCGGGCGGGACGGGCTGGAGGGCGTTGTCCAGGACGTAGGCCCGGGTGCCGGCGAGGGGGTGCCCGATGACCGGGTCGCCGCCGTCGATGCGGGCGGTGGTGGCGTCCACGGTCGCCTCGGTCGGCCCGTACATGTTGCGCGCGGCGATCCCGGAGGCGGCGACGCGTCGCCACAGGGCGGGCGGGGTGGCCTCACCGCCCAGGAGCAGCAGCGCCGGGGGGAGGTCGAGCAGGCCGGCGTCGATGAGCGGGGCGGCCATCGAGGGGGTGGTGTCGATGACGTCGATGCCGTCGCGGGCGTACGCGGCGAGCAGGGCGTCCGCGTCGCGGGCCGTCTCGGCGTCGTACACGTGGAGTTCGTGCCCGCAGAGCAGCCAGACGAGGTGTTCGAAGGCGGAGTCGAAGGCGAAGGAGTAGGTGTGCGCGGCGCGCAGTCGGCGACCGGTGGCCCGTTCGGCCTCGGCGACGACCGTGGACCGCTGGTGGTGCAGCAGCGCGGCGAGCCCGCCGGCGCGGCCGAGCACGCCCTTGGGGCGGCCGGTCGATCCGGAGGTGTGGATGACGTAGGCGAGGTGCCCGGGGTCGCGCGGACGGGAGAGTTCGGCGGTGGTCAACGGGGCGCCGGACAGTTCCGCGGCCTCGTCCAGCAGGGTCTTCCAGGGCAGTCCTTCGACGGTGCCGTCGGTGAGGACGAGGACGGGGCGGGTGTCCGCGATGAGTTCGCGCAGCCGCTCGGGCGGGTGCGCGACGTCCAGCGGCAGGAAGGCGGCGCCCGCGTCCAGCACGGCGAGCAGGGCGACGACGGCGTCGGCCGAGCGCGGCAGGGCGAGCGCGACGACGTCCTCGGCGCCGATGCCCCGGGCCCGCAGGGCGCGGGCCACGCGGTGCACCCGGTCGGCGAGTCCGGCGGCGGTCAGCCGGTCGCCGCCGCAGACCAGCGCGGTGTTCTCGGGTCCGGCGGCGGCCATCGCGTCGAAGGCGGCGGGCACGTCGAGGGGGGTGCCGGGCAGGGCGGGCGGGCTCCACTCGGCGAGCTGGGCGGCGGTGGCGCCGGTGAGCGCGATCCGGGCGACGGGCAGGCCCTCGACGAGCCCGGTGAGCAGGGCGCGCAGCCCGGTCATCAGGCTGTCGACGGCCGCCTGGTCCTTGGCGCGGGCGTCCACCTCGAAGCCGAGCAGGAGCCCGCCGTCACGGGTGGGCAGGACGCTGAGGCCCATGTCCTCGGGCGGTCCGCCCGCCACGTTGCGCATGACGCCGGCCGCACCGGCGAAGTCGAGTGCCAGGTCGAACGCCTTGAGGTTGATGCCGCGTCCGTGCAGCAGCGCTCCGGCACCGGGCACGCCGAGGTCGCGGGGCAGGTCCTCGCCCCGGTAACGCTGGTGGTCGCGCATCTCGCGCATGGCGGTGGCGACGCGGCGGCCGAGGTCGCCGAGCCGGTCGGCGCCGCGCACGGTGACCCGCATCGGGAGCACGTTGACCGCCATGGCGGGGGTGCGCAGCGCGGTGGAGCCGGTCCGGCACATCAGGGGCAGGGCGAAGACGACGTCGGTGCGGCCGAGCACGCGGTGCAGGAAGGCGGCGTAGCAGGCGATCAGGGCATCGCCCCAGGAGATGCCCTCGGCGTCCGCGAAGGCGCGCAGGGCGGCGGTCTCCGCGGCGTCGAGGATGGCCCGCGCGGTGAGCGTGCGGGCGGGCGCACCGGCCGTGCCGGGCCCGTCGTGGGCGTCGACCTCGGGCAGCGGCGTGAACCGCTCGACCCAGTACGCGCGGTCCTCGGCGGCCCGGTCGCTCTCGCGGTACGCGATGTCCTCGGCGACGAGCGCCGCGAACGCGCCGAACGCCGGGCGGGGCGGTTCGGTGCCGCGGACGAGGGCGGTGTAGTGGGCGGCGGTGCGGCGGGCGAGCTGGGCGGCCGTGTAGCCGTCGAAGACGAGGTGGTGGCCGAGCTGGGTGTACCAGACCTCGCGGTCGGAGAGCCTGATGACGGTACGGGAGTACAGCGGGCGGTCCGTCATGCCCCGGCACGCCTCGGCGAGCCGGGCGCGTTCGGCCTCGACCAGCGCCTGGGCCGCGGCGACGGGGTCGGCCTCGGCTCCGACGTCGACGAGCGGCGGCAGGGCGACGGGGTCGGCGCCGACCGCCTGGCGCGGGCCCTCGGGCGTCTCGTACACCCGGAGCCGCAGGCTCTCGGCCTCTTCGGTGGTGGCCCGGACCGCCTGCGCGAGCGCGTCCGTGTCGACGGGTCCTTCACCTGATATCTCGATCACGTCGCCGACCACGTAGTACGGCGAGTCGGGTTCGATGCGCTGGGCGTTCCAGATGCCGAGTTGGGCGCCGGTCAGGGGAAGGAGGCCGTCCGGGGGCACGCTCGCGGTGGTCAACTTACTCTCCTCGCAGTGTGGGTACGACCATCGGAGTGCCGGTCACGGGGTCCGGGACGACGACGCTGGGCAGGTCGAACACGTCCTTGATCAGCGTGGCGTCCACGATGTCCCCGGGGTCGCCCTCGGCGACCACCTCGCCGGCCTTCATGGCCACCAGGTGATCGGCGAACCGGCATGCCTGGTTGATGTCGTGCAGGACCGCGACGACGGTGCGGCCCTCGTTGCGCAGCTTGGCGAGCAGGCCGAGCAGTTGGTACTGGTGGGTGATGTCGAGGAACGAGGTGGGTTCGTCCAGCAACAGGTAGGACGTCTGCTGGGCGAGCACCATCGCCATCCAGACGCGTTGCCGCTGCCCGCCGGAGAGCTCCTGCACGGGCCGGCCGGCGAGGTCCGCGACACCGGCGGCGGCCATCGCGCCGTCGACGGCCTCCTGGTCGCCGTCCGACCACAGGGCCAGCAGCGACTGGTGCGGGAAGCGGCCCCGGGCCACCAGTTGCCGGACCTTGATGTCCTCGGGCGCCGTGGGGTCCTGGGGCAGGAATCCGAGCTGCTTGGCCAGCGCCTTGGTGCCGAACGCGCCGACTTCGCGGCCGTCGAACTCCACCTGTCCGGCATGCGGCTTGAGCAGCCGTACGAGCGCGCTCAACAGGGTGGACTTTCCACAGGCGTTGGGGCCGACGATGGCGGTGAACGCGCCGTCGGGTATGTCGAGGGTGAGCCGTGTGGACACGACGCGGTCTCCGTAGCGCAGGGTGATCTCCCGCGCCGTCAGGCGTGCGGTCACGCGCGCCTCACCTCCTTGGTCAGCAGCCAGATCAGATAGCAACCGCCGATCGCGGTGCTCACGACGCCCACCGGCAGCGCCACCGGGGCCAGCAGCATCTGCGCCAGCAGGTCGGCGCCCTGGAGCAGGACCGCCCCGGTGAGCGCGGCCGGGAGCAGCGGGATGCCGGCGGCGCCCGCGAGCCGCCGGCCGATCTGCGGTGCGGCCAGCGCGATGAAGGCGATGGGCCCGGCGACGGCGGTGACGGTGGCGGTGCAGCCGACGCCGACCAGGACCATCAGCAGCCGCAGCCGGTCGAGTCCGACGCCGGTGGTGACGGCGATCGGGTCGCCGAGCGCCGCCTGGTGCATGGCGTGGGCCCGGGTGGTCATGGCGAGGAGCAGCACCGAGATCACGGCGAACGGGATGCCCAGGTCGTCCCAGCCGACGCCGTTGAGGGAGCCGGCGCTCCAGCCGACGGCGGCGATCGCCACCTCCAGATCGGCGCGGAGCACGATCCACGAGTTGACCGCGGTGACCATCGCGTTGACGGCGATGCCGATGACGACAAGCCGGAGTCCGGAGAAGCCGGTTTCGAGCGACAGCAGGTAGATGGCGGCCGCGACGACGAGTCCGCCGGTCACGGAGCCGACGGCGAGCTGCGCGGAGGTGCCCGAGAGCACGGTGAGGGCGACCAGGGCGCCGGTGTAGGCACCGGCGTCGAGCCCGATGACGTCGGGGCTGCCCATGGGGTTGCGGGTGAGGTTCTGGAAGAGGGCGCCGGAGACGCCGAGCGCGGCGCCGAAGACCAGGCCGGCCAGCACCCGCGGCAGCCGCCAGTCCCGGATGACCACGGAGTGCTCGGTGCCGGTGAGGACGGCGAACACCTTGCCGGGTGGCGCCCATGACGCCCCGTAGCACAGCCCGAGCAGGCCGAGCCCCAGCATCAGGGCGACCAGGACGGCGACGAGCATCGCCGTACGCCGTTCGAAGTGGAATTTCAGCACGTTCACAGGGACCCCGCCCCGTAGCGGCGGACCGCCCAGATCAGCATGGGGCCGCCGAGGAAGGCGGTCACGATGGCCACCGGCACCTCTCCGGTGGGCAGCAGGACCCGCGCGGCCATGTCGGCGGCGAGGAGCAGGACGGGACCGAGCACCATGGTGTAGGCGATGAGCCAGGGCACCGACCCGGAGGCCGGTTTGCGGACCAGGTGCGGCACGATCAGCCCGACGAACAGGATGGGGCCTGCCACCGCCGTCGCCGCGCCGCTGAGCACGGTGATGAGGACGAGGGCGGTGACGCGGACCCGGCCCACGGAGGCGCCCAGCGTGTGGGCCACGTTCTCGCCGAGGGTCAGCGCGTTGAGCGCCCTGCTCAGCAGCAGCGCACCGGCCAGGCACACCGCGATGGCGGTCAACGGCCAGGACAGGGGTGCCTGTTCGCGTCCGGCGAGGGTCCCCACCGACCAGAACCGGTAGAGGTCGAAGGTGTCGGGCAGCATGAGGCGCAGCCCGAGGGCGACGCCGCCCAGAACCGCGGTCACCGCCACACCGGTGAGCACCAGCCGCAGCGGTGAGGTGCGGCCGACCGCGGTGACCAGAAGCGCCGCGGCCACCGAGCCGAGGACGGCGAAGCCGAGTTCGCCGGCCTGGCCGCCCGCCAGTCCGGCCGCCGACCCGAGGGTGACGGCGAACCCGGCGCCCGCGGTGACCCCGAGGATGCCGGGCTCGGCCAGCGGGTTGCGGGCGAGCGTCTGGATGAGCGCCCCGGCCACGGCGAGCGCGGCACCCACGGCGACGGCGAGCAGAGCCCGTGGTGCCCGCACGTCCCGTACGACGACGTGGTCGTCCGTGCCCTGGTAGTCGAAGAGTGCGCGCACGACTTCGCCGGGGGCGACGTGGCGGGCCCCGACGCCCATGCTGAGGACGGCGAGAGCGGCCAGCAGGACCAGTCCGCCGACGAGCAGGGCGGTCTGCGGGGCGGCACGCCGGTGCTTTCCCGCCGCCTCGGACGCGCGGCCCGCGACGGTCACGGCTTCAGCAGCGGAGCGAGCGACCGGTCGATCGCGTCCAGGGTCAACAGGGCCTCACCGTAGGTGGCGGCCTCGGTGTAGCGGTACGGGAAGGCCTTGCCGGCCTTGACGGCGGGCAGGTTCTTCCAGAGCTTTGAGTCCAGGACGTACTTGACGGACGGCGGGACGCTGCCGTCGGCGTTGACCGAGTACGTCAGGACGTCGGCCTCGCGGAAGGCGTCGGGCAGTTCCTCGATGGAGGGGTACTCGCTGACGGCCGCGGACCCCGGGCCGGCCTTCTTGACCTTGCCGTAGTAGGTGGCGCCCAGGTCCTCGGCGATGTTGGTGCCCCAGGAGCCGTTGAACTCCCGCTGGAAGGTGCCCTTGGCGGCGTCGCCGTAGGCGCCGACATGGCCGAGCTTGAGCTTCGGCAGGATGTCCTTGTAGGTGGCGGCCAGTTCGGCTGCCTTGGTGTCGTACGCCTTCTTCTGGGCGTCGAACCGCTCCAGCGCGCCGGCCGCGTCGGCCTGCTTGCGGGAGAGGTCGCGCCAGGCGGACGGGAGGCTCGGGCCGATCGCGACGACGGGGGCGATCGACTTCAGCCGCTTCATGTCGATGTCGCCGAGCACGGGCGCCGGCACGCCGATGACGATCAGGTCGGGTTCGGCCTCGGCGATGGCCTCGTAATTGGTCTCGGCCGCCTGCTCGCCCGCCACCTTGGTGAGCTTCTTGTAGGCGGCGAGGTCTTCCTTCGTCATCATCGGCTCGCCGCGCTTCCACGACGAGATGCCGACCAGCGGTGCGTCGGCCTCGATCAGCGCGGGCACGGCATAGCCGGTGGCCACCACACGCTTCGGGTTCGCCGGGATCGTGATCTTTCCGTTGTCCGCGGTGAACACCCGGGTCTTGGTCTTCTCCGAGGCGGAGTCCGACCCGCCGTCCGAGGAGGACCCGCATCCGGCCAGGACGAGGGCCAGCGCGACGGCGCCGACCAGGCCGGACGATCTGCGTATGGACATTCCGAAGCTCCTTGCTACTTAGGTTAGGCTCACCTTACTTGATGGCCTTTCGAGGGGACAACTCGCGGGCTGCGCACCACCCGGCCCTGCGGTGGATCAGTGCTCGTGGCCGTGGTCGTGGTCGTCCTCGTCGAAGTCCGCGAGGCCGCGCTTCCAGTAGCCGGTGATGTCGTAATCGCCCTTGTCCAGGCACAGTTCGTCGCGGACCCAGCGGCGCAGCGGCTTGATCTGACCGGCCTCACCGGCCGCCCAGACGTACACCCGTTCCCCCTCGGGAACGGTGACGGACATCGCGGCCCGGGTCAGCGCGTCACCGGAGCCAGCGGGCGCGCCGTCGCGGTGCAGCCAGCGCACCTCGACGCCCTCCGGCGCGGAGAGCCCGATCTCCTCGGTGGCGTCGGCGACTTCGATGAACGCCCAGCCCTTGGCGGTCCTCGGCAGCTCCTCCAGCCATCGTGCGACGGCAGGCAGGGCGGTGAGGTCCCCGACGAGCAGATAGCGGTCGTAGCTGTGCGGGACGATCAGCCCGCCCGGCGGTCCGGCTATGTGGATGATGTCGCCGGGACGCGCCTTGCCGGCCCAGTCGGAGGCGAGGCCGCCCTCGTGCACGGCGATGTCGATGTCGATTTCACCGCTGAGGGGGTCGTAGCGGCGCACGGTGTACTCGCGCGAGGTGGGCAGCGGCCTCGGCCAGCGCAGCATCACCCCGTTCCGCTCGGGCAGGCGCAGGGTCCCGTCCGCTTCCCGGAAGATGAGCTTCACGTGCTCGTCGGGCGCGTGGGCCTCGAACCCCTCGGTGCCGGGCCCGCCCAGCGTCACCCGCACCAGGCCCGCGCCGACGGCGGCCGTGCGGACGACCCCGGCCTCCCGGATGCCGATCGGGTAGCCGACCTTCTCGGCGTGCAGACCGGCGCGCACCTCGGCGATCCGGTCCAGATGGCGTTCGCGGTGGTCGGTGCGGCTCACGCGCCCTCACCCGCCAACAGCCCTTGCCAGTGGCCGAGTTCGGGACGCTCGAAGAGGTCGGGGAACTCCAGGCCGGTCGCCCCCGCCGCGCGCCAGCGCTCCACCAGGGCCATGATCCTCATCGAGTCGAGACCGAGGTCGACCAGATTCTCGTCGGCCGCGATCTCACCGGGCTCGCAGCCCAGCAGTTCGGCGATGTCGGCCCTGACACGGTCGGGCGACAAGGTCTGACTCATCGGAGTACTCCTCAGTGGGTGAGCGCCGACGACGGGTCGGAGCGAGAGTGACGGTGCTTACGGGGCCGGGCGCCGCGACGCGCACCTGAACGCCCGCCCGGGGCGGGGCCGTTCGCCGGGCGCACAAGGGCGCGTCGCGGCCCGCCGACGGGCACGGCGACCCGCGGCGCAGGTGACGGAACCGGCCACAACCCCCCTCCGGCCCAGGCAAGGCTAACCTAACATCGACGCAGGCGACACGGGCAGCCCGCCCATCAACCGGCCCCCCGGAAAGCGCAGTTCAGGCCTCGACCCCACGGCCCGAACCCCGCCACCCTCCTGCGCGAACACCAAAACTTAGGTTACCCTCACCTAACCTACCGTAGGTGCTGCTCCGGGTGAAGGCCCGCCGCAGGCGTGCCGCCGCGCCGAGCCCGGCGCGGCTCCTCAGCGCACCCTCATCCCTGGCCCCGCCCACGGGCCATCGAGAACGGAGTCCCCGTGTCGACGGCATCCCGAGTCGCCGCGTCCATACCCACGGCCCACCCGGCCACCGGGGCGGCCACCTCTCTCCTGGACGCCTACGCGCCCGGCGCCCGCTTCCTCGCCACCCCCGGGCGCACCCTGCTCGCCCGGGGTCCCGCACTCCAAGTGCCGCACGGCGCAAAGCCGGTGGAGCGGCGCGTCGCGGACACCCTGGCCGAGGCCGCCGACGCCGGACAGGAATCACCGGTGGTGATGGGCGCGATCCCGTTCGACCACACGGAGCCGGCGGCCCTGGGCGTGCCCGCCGCGCTGCGCATCGCGCCGCCGCTCACCTCCGACCCGCTCATCGCCCTGCCCTCACCGGCCGCGGACTCACCCGGCTGGGAGATCCGGCCGGTCCCCGAGCCGGAGGTCTACGCGAAGGGCGTGGCCTCGGCCGTGGAGCGGATGTGGCGCGGCGAGTTCAGCAAGGTCGTCCTCGCGCGCACCCTCGAACTCACCTCGCCCGCACCGCTGGACGTGCCCGCGATGCTCCAGCGTCTGGCCCGCCGCGACCCCTCCGGCTACACCTTCGCCCTCCCGACCGGCCCCGGCCGCACCCTGATCGGCGCCAGTCCCGAACTCCTCGTCTCGCGCCGGGGCCGCCGGCTGGTCGCCAACCCCCTCGCCGGGTCCGCCCCGCGC
Organism: Streptomyces sp. NPDC052299; assembly: GCF_040679335.1. NCBI lineage: Bacteria > Bacillati > Actinomycetota > Actinomycetes > Kitasatosporales > Streptomycetaceae > Streptomyces > Streptomyces sp. NPDC052299. The sequence goes on from NZ_JBFAUP010000017.1 coordinate 105,458, forward strand.
AGCGACGATCTGGCCGAGGACGTCCGTCGCGCCGCCGCGCTCCTGGAGTCCGCGAAGGACCTCCACGAGCACGCGGTCGTGGTGGACGCCGTCCACCAGGCTCTCGCCCCGCACTGCTCGGGGATGACCGTGCCACCCCGGCCGACACTGATCCGCACCGCGGCCATGTGGCACCTGTCCACCACGGTCACGGGCACGCTCAGCGACCCGGACACCTCCGCGCTCGCCCTGGCCTGCGCCCTGCACCCCACCCCGGCGGTCTGCGGCACACCGACGGCGACGGCCCGGCGGGTGCTGACCGAGACCGAGCCGTTCGACCGGGGCTATTTCACGGGCATGGTCGGATGGGGCGACGCGAACGGCGACGGGGAATGGGTCGTCACCATCCGCTGCGCCGAAGCGGAGGAGCGCACGCTGCGCCTCTACGCCGGCGCGGGCGTCGTCGCGGCGTCGGAACCCGAGGCCGAGACCGCGGAGACGGCCGCGAAGTTCCGCACCTTCCTGAGCGCGGTGGGCGCCGAGCTCTGAACCGCCGGACGGGCCCTAGGCGGCGGGCTCGCCCAGCCGGGCGGCCGCCGTCCGCCAGGCGGCGGTGACCGCGCGCCGGGCCTGTGCGGTGGCCGTCGGGCCGTCGCCGTCGAGCCGCAGCGGCGGCCCGACGTGGACGTGCAGCCGGGGGCGGCGCAGCGGGGCGGTGGCGAGGCCCGCGAGCTGCTTGGCGGCCGAGCCGGAGGTGACGCGGCGGGCCCCGGCCTGGCCCACCGGGATGACCGGAGCGCCGGTGCGGTGCGCGAGCCGGGCGAGGCCGCGGTGGAAGGCGCCCGGCGCCGCCTCGGCCGCGTCCGTCCGGTCCGGCAGTCCGCCCTCGGCGTAGATGAGGACGTGCCGGCCCCGTTCCAGCGCCTCCTGGGCGAGGACGACGGCCCGGCCGGCGCGCGGGTCGCCGCGGTGGACGGGGATGTGCCCCTCACGCGCCAGGGCGCGGCCGAGCACGGGGACGCGCCAGAGCCCGGCGGCCGCCATGACGACGGGCCGCGCGCCGAGGCGGCGGAGCGCCGCCAGGACGATGGCGGGGTCCGCGAGCGAGGTGTGGTTGGCGGCGATGATGCCGGCCGGGGGCAGGACGGCGTCCGTATCGGTCGTGAGGGTCAACCGGCCGAAGGCGGGCACCAGTTGACCGGCAAGGCGGCTGAGCATTGGGGATCTCCGGTTGGCTCGGGCGGAGTTCCATCGTTCCGCGTCGCACTGCCGTCCGGCTGAGCGGTGATACTCATCCGCCGTGGGTACCCGGACGGCCCCGCCGCCCTCACTCACCCTCGTACGACGTCCGCGAGCACCGTGGTGACCAGCTTGCCGACCGCCGCCGCGTCCGGGGGCCCGGGGTCACGGTCCGCGAAGAGCAGATGCCCGCCCCCGACCAGGGAGAGGGTGAGCGAGTCGAGGTCGGCACCGGCCGCCACCCGGCCCAGCGCGCGCTCCTGGGCGAGGTAGCCGGAGACCGCGGCCGTGATCTGCGCGAGGATCGCGATGCCGCCCCCGGGCGTCGCCTGCCGCAGGCGCGTACGAAGCTCGTCCCGGAAGGTGATGAGGGGGATGATCGCCACCGGCACCGGCCCGAAGAGGCCGGTCAGCGCGTCGGTGAGATTGCCGGCCACGGTACCGGTGCCCGCGCTCTCGCCCAGCGCCCGCGCCCGCGCGTCCAGGTCCGCGGCCCGGTCGAGCACGAGCTCGGTGAGGAAGGCGTCGAAGTCGGCGAAGTGCCGGTGCAGGACGCCCTTGGCGCAGCCCGCCTCGTCGGTGACGGCCCTGCTGGTCAGGCCGTTCGCGCCGTCCCGCAGCAGGACGCGCTCGGCGGCGTCGAACAGCTGCTGCCGGGCATCGCGCAGGTGCACTCCGGTCGGCACGTGTCCACTCCTCACCTCGTCCGCGTCACTGCCGCACCTTGGCGTGTGGGCACTTGCCCACTAAGGTGAACGCATGCCCACTCTACCGCCGGAACAGCCCGGCCCCCCGCCCCGGCCCCATGAGTCCCGTCGCACCGCGGAGTCCTTCGGCACGGACGCCCGGCGCTACGACGAGGCCCGCCCCGCCTACCCGGACGACCTGGTGGCCCGGGTGGTCGCCGGGAGCCCCGGGCCGGACGTGCTCGACGTCGGGTGCGGCACCGGGATCGCGGCCCGGCAGCTCCGGGCGGCCGGGTGCTCGGTGCTCGGTGTCGAGCCGGATGCCCGGATGGCCGGCCTGGCCCGCGCGCACGGGGTCCGCGTGGAGGAAGCGACCTTCGAGGCGTGGGACCCGGCGGGCCGGACGTTCGACGCGGTGACCGCCGCCCAGTCGTGGCACTGGGTGGACCCTGCGGTGGGCGCGGCCAAGGCGGCCCGGGTGCTGCGCCCGGGCGGGCGCCTGGCGGTCTTCGGGCACGTCTTCGAACCGCCTGCCGAGGTGGCCGAGCCGTTCGCGGAAGCCTTGCGCCGGGTGGCGCCCGACTCGCCGTTCAGCGGTCAGCCGGCCCGGCGCCCGCTGGACGCGTACCGGGCGGGGTACGCGCGGACCGCCGAACAGATCCGCGCCACCGGGCACTTCCGCGAACCGGAGCAGTGGCGGTTCGACTGGGAACGCCCCTACACCCGGGACCAGTGGCTGGACCTGCTCCCGACGACCGGGGGCCTCACACGGCTGCGTCCCGGCCAACTGACGGCGATCCTGACGGCGGTCGGCGATGCCATCGACGCGCTGGGCGGCCGATTCACCATGGAGTACGTCACCCTGGCGACGACCGCCGTGCGCGTCGGGGATCGCTAACCCACCAGGTCCGGCGCGCGCAGCATCTCGTCCGGGATGCCCCAGGCGTCCACGAGGTCGACCGCGAGGGGCCGGACCTTGCGGCAGAGGTCGTTCACCTCGCGGCTGATCGCCTTGGAGCGCTGGACGGTCAGTCGACCGTGCTCCATGAACCAGGCCCGGTCCGCCTCGATGACCGAGAGGGCGAAGAGGTCGCACAGCAGCCGCAGCGCCTCCTTGTTCCCGCCTTCGGGCATCGCGCGCACCCGGTCGGTGAACGCTTCCAGGACCAGCCGTTCGACGTGTGCGCGGGCTACGGCGATGACGTGGTCCTGGACCCGGGAGAAGACGGCGCCCGGGTCGCCGTGCTCGTCCATTCCCCGCTTGAGCCTGCGGGCCACCCCGGCGAGGATGTGCTCCTCGCGGAAGCGGACCATGGCGAGCTGGTACTCCGGGTCGAGCAGCCCGGCCTCGCGGTCCCATTCGTCCCCACCCGGCAGCAGGTCCCGAACCCGCTCCAGCAGCTTGTGCGCCGAGGTCTTCTCCAGGAGCGTCTCCACGGCGAGCCCGGCGACATGGCGGACCGTGCCGAGCTGGTCCAGGTCCTCGAACTCGTTCGCATAATGGGTGAGCAGGCCCTTGGCCACGAGCTGGAGCAGGACGTGGTTGTCGCCCTCGAACGTGGTGAAGATGTCGCTGTCGGCCTTCAGCGCGGCGAACCGGTTGACGCTGAGGTAGCCGGCACCGCCGCACGCCTCGCGGCATTCCTGGACGACCCGGGTGGCGTGCCAGGTGGCGAGCGCCTTGGTGCCTGCCGCCCGGGATTCCAGGAGGCGCCGGGCCTGCGCGTCGTCCTGGATGCCGGAGAAGACCTCGTGCAGCTGAGTGCGTACGACGTCCTGGGCGAAGTGCAGTGCATAGGTACGGGCGAGGAGCGGCAGCAGGCGGCGCTGATGCAGTCCGTAGTCGAGGAGAAGCTGCTCGTCCGTGTCCGGGGCGGCAGCGAACTGCCGCCTCCGCACGGCGTACTTGGTCGCGATGGCGAGGGCCACCTTGGCAGCGCCGACGCCGGCACCGGCGACGCTGACCCGGCCCTGCACGAGGGTGCCGAGCATGGTGAAGAACCGCCGTCCGGGGTGCTCGATCGGGCTTTCGTAGACGCCTTCGGGGGTGACGTCGGCGAACCGGTTGAGCAGCGCCTCGCGCCCCACGCGGACACCGTCGAACCGGATGCGGCCGTTGTCGACGCCGTTGAGGCCCATCTTGCGCCCGTCGTCCTCGATCCGGACTCCGGGGACGACCTCGCCGTCCTGCCGGATCCGCACGACGAAGGCGTGCACGCCCTCGGCCCTTCCGCCGACCTCCAGCTGGGCGAAGACGACGGCGAGTTCCGCGTGCCGGGCGGCGTTGCCGATGTAGTCCTTGCACGCCTCGTCGCCCGGGGTGGTCAGGACGAACTCCTGGGAGCCGGGGTCGTACCGCGCGAAAGTCCCGAGGGACTGCACGTCGGAGCCGTGCCCGGTCTCGGTCATGGCGAAGCACCCCATCAGACGCCCGGTGATCAGGTCCGGCAGATGGGCCTGGTGGTGGCGCTCGGTGCCCAGCTGCAGAATCGCCCCGCCGAAGAGCCCGAACTGCACCCCCACCTTCACCAGCACGGACAGGTCCCCGAACGCCAGCGTCTCGAACGCGGCGATGGACGCCCCGACGTCCCCACCCCCGCCGTACTCCTCCGGGAACCCCATCCCGGTCTGCCCGGTCGCGGCCATCTCCACCACGATCTCCCGCACCCGCTCGCGATACGCCTCAAAGCCCAGCTCCTCGGCCTCCTCCAGCACCGAGGCGTACGCCACCAGATTGCTCCGGACGAGATCGCGGATCCCGGCGTGGTCCCCGTCGAGCATCCGGGCCAACGCCTGAACGTCGACCTCGGGCTGTACGTAACCGGAAGCAGCGGGTGTGTTGTCAGTGGCCATGCCCTTTCGCTACCCCGCCCCGGGACGATCAAGCGACCGCCGTGGTCGCCCCCCCCCGACACGAGAACGCCGCCGGGTCGGAGACGGCCCGAGGCCGTCCCGACCCGGCGGCGTTCGCCGGGCAATTCCGTCCGCTCAGTGGCCGACCATCGCCGTCGGGTCCGCCGCCTTGACCTTCTTGCGCGGCAGCAGCAGCGCCGGAATCAGACACACGGCGATGAGGATCGCCGCCACCAGGAACACGGAGGCGAACGCGTCGCCCATCTGGTCCTTGATGCCGTCCGGGGTCCTCGCGGTGATGTCCTTGAGGCCGTTGGTGAGGAGCACCGAGAACAGGGCGGTGCCGATCGAGGCTGCGACCTGCTGGACGATGTTCATCAGCGTCGAGCCACGGGCGACCGTGTGCTCCCGCAGGGTGGCCAGGGCCGACGCCATGATCGGCATCATGGAGGCGCCCATGCCGAGGCCCATGATGAACAGCGCCGTGATGATGTACGCGTACGACGTGTCGGCGGTGAGCTGCGTGAACATGCCCATGCCGACGGTGATGACCGCGATGCCGGTCATGACGATCTTGCCGGGGCCGATGCGGTCGGCCAGCATGCCGGCGATCGGCATGGTGATCATCGCGCCGATGCCCTGCGGGGCGAGCAGCACGCCCGAGTCGAGCGCCGACTCCCCGCGCACCTGCTGGAAGTAGAGCGGGAACAGCAGGCTGGCGCCGAAGAACGCCATGGCGAACAGCGACATGGCGATCACGGCGACGCTCAGGTCACGGTTCTGGAAGAGCCGCAGATCGATCAGCGGGTGGATGTTGGCGGGACGCAGCGCCCAGGGCACGAACGCGGCGACGAGCACCAGCCCGATGATCGCGGGCACGAGGACCTTGGCGGCCCAGACGGTGCCGGTCTCCGGGATGGAGGAGACGCCGTACAGGAAGGACGCGAGACCGGGCGAGAGCAGCAGCACGCCCACCCAGTCGAAGGTCTCGGACGGCTCCACATTGTCCTTGGGCAGCACGAGCGCCGCGTAGACGAGCGCTATCGCACCGATCGGCAGGTTGATCAGGAAGATCCAGTGCCAGGTGGCGATGTCGATCAGCCAGCCGCCGAGAATGGGGCCGAAGATGGGGCCGAGGAGCATGGGAATGCCGAGTACGGCCATCACCCGGCCGACCCGCTCGGGGCCGGCCGCACGCGTCAGGATCGTCATGCCGAGCGGCATCAGCATGCCGCCGCCCAGACCCTGGATCACCCGGAACGCGACCAGCATCTCCAGCGAGTTGGCCGCGGCGCACAACGCCGACCCGGCCGCGAACAGCGCGACCGCGAGCAGATAGAGACGTTTTGTCCCGAATCTATCGGCCGCCCAGCCGGTGAGCGGGATGACGCTCGCCAGTGCCAGGGTGTAGCCGGTCATCGTCCAGGCGACCTGGGCCGAGGTGGCCTCGAACTCCTTCTGGAACGTCTGCAGTCCGACCGAGACCACGGTGATGTCCAGGATCGACATGATCCCGCCGAGCACGACCACTCCGGCCACGAGGAGGACCTTGCTGTCCAGCTTGTCGCTGGAGGCACCACCACCTCCCCCCGGAGGGCTCGACTCATTCTTCTGCAACGTGGTCATGACTCACCTTTCGGAGAAACTGCGGAACCACCCGGGGCCCGCTCGATCTGTCCACCCCCCGCGACCTCCGGCTGGTGGCAACGGTGCGCTCCGGCGGGCACGGATACGGAATCCACCCTTCCGTCGGGCGGCCGGAGCTCCGCCGGGGCACGGTCCACGACGGACGGCTCACCGGGCGGGATTCATGCGATCCGTTGTGGAACATGAATGTACCAGCGCCGGTAGGCCAGTATCTTTTGGATTGATGACAAGAAACGTGCACCTGCGCGATCGCGTTGCGGTCGCGATCCTCGACGCCGCAGCGATGCTGCTCGCCCGCCGGGGCGAGAACGTCAGCATGGCCGACGTCGCGGCGGCCGCCGGAGTGGGCCGCACCACTCTGTACCGGCACTTCCCCAGCCGCGAGACCCTGCTGGACGCCCTGTCCCAGGAAGCGTGTGCCGAACTGATCGGCAAGCTGGCGGACGCCGGCCTGGACCGCGTCGCCGTACCCGAGGGCGTGGCGCGGGTGAGCCGGATCGCGATGGGCCAGGCCGCCAAGTACCAGGCCCTGATGCGCATCCACGGCAAGCCCGCCGTGCCCGACGAGACCGCCCGCCGGCTCATGGCACCCCTCACCGCCCTGTTCGTCCGCGGCTCGGCCGACGGCACCTGGCGTACGGACCTCGGCCCCGAGACGCTCCTCGACCTCTACAGCGCGCTCCTTCAGGGCGCGCTGGGCCAGGCGCTGCACGCCAAGCTGGGCGTGGAGCCCGCCGCCGCCGCCGTGACCTCGGTCTTCATGCACGGGGCCGGCACCCGGCGGCCGGCGAACGAGGACCTGGTGAACAGCCCGTCCCCGGCCGGCTTCTGACCGTTCGCGGCGAACGGGCCCATGCGCGCCTGTGCCCGGCGCGACGACATGTCGGGCCGGGCACACGCGGTTCAGCGGCTGTGCATCAGCGGAGGGCGATGACTTCGGTGGTGGTCTGCTTGACCCGGTTGCCGTCGGTGTCCCATGCCTGGGCCCGCAGGCTCACGGAGCCCGAGGTCTTGTCGAGCGGGGGGACGTCGATCGTGGCCCGGTACGTGCCGGTCCTGCCCTTCTCCAAGGCGGCACTCTTCCAGGTGGTGCCGCCGTCGGTGCTGTAGTCCAGCTTCAGTCCGGCGACGGCCGGCATCCTTTCGGTCGACGGGGAGTGGCCGACGCTGACCGTGAAATGGTGCGCCCTTCCGGCCGGAGCCCTGTTGAAGGCGTCGACCGTACCGGTCAGGTCGTAGCCGACGTGGACCAGCGGCTGCGGGTTGCACGCGCCGGAGTCGTTTCCGACCATGCACCGGTATTGCCGGGGAGCAGTCGTCCCGTCCCGGCCGCGGGAGTGGAACGTCCAGTCACTGGTGTTTCCGGCACCGCTCTGGACCAGTCGGTAGACACCGTCTTCTTCGGGCAACCGGAACGCCGGCAAACCCGGATAGGGCGTGGTGACGCGCTCGATCTCGGTGCCGTCGGCACCGAACAACCGGGCGTCGGCGTTGTAGTAGCCGCCCGGGTCCCCTTGGGTTCCGTCACCCGTCACCTGGGTGTAGCCGGTGGCGAAGATGTCGCCCTGCCGGCAGAAGGAGCACAGGTACTGCTGCCTCACGCCCGGGACGTCCGGGGCCCGCTGCACACCCGGCGTGACTCCGGGCAGATACCAGTCGAAGGAAGAGCGCTCCGGGCGGTCGAGGACGTGGGCCACCCGCCGGTCCCCCACGGTCTCCTCGCGAGAGAGACCGCCTCGGTATTCGGTGTAGGACGCCGGGGTCGGCAGCAGCACCCCGGAGCCGAAGGTCGCCGGTTCCAGCGGGTGGAAGCTCGTCCAGACCACGCCCTTCTCACTCACTCCTTCGGAGGAATGGATGGTGGTGCGCACGCGGGCGAGGTCCTTGTCGCGGACCGCGTACGTGAGGTCCTCGGGGATCCGGCCCTCCTCGTAGTCGAGCAGCTTGTAGAGGTAGTCGACGCCCGGATTGCTGTCGATCTCGACCTTGACGGAACCGGACTCCAGCCTCGTCCGCAGCCTGTTGCCCTCGGCGGGCAGCACCTGGGTGAGCGGCAGCGCGGTCGGCTCGCCGTGCACCTCCCACGTGGGCAGGGTGCACCCCGGGTGGACGACCTTCGGGAAGAGAACGACCCCGACGGCTCCAGCGGCCTTGAGCTCGGTGACCACCCGGTCGTTGTCGACGGTACAGCCCCAGTAGGGCCCGTCGTCCGGATCGGGACTCATGGCGAGCAGGGCGATCCTGCCCTTGAGATCGGCCCGGGCCATCTCCTCGGGGCTGCCCAGTCCCACGTAGGCCAGTTCGCGCTTCTGCTTGCCCGCCGGAAACGGCGGAGCCGTCCCTTCGAAGGTGTGGAGCTTCGCGCGTTCGGGGCCGGTCACCGTCAGGGACAGCGTCGGATTGAGGAACATCATGTGCCGTGAGTACAGGAACTCGCCCTTGGTGACGCGGCGGGTGGGCGTGACGTACTCACGACTCGACGAGGTGCCCAGAGTGCCGCTGAGGATCGACGTGCCGTCCCAGGCGGTGCGCACGGTGGTCGTCGAGTAGGGCACCCAGTCCGTGTTGACGGGGCGGGGTGTGCGGTAGGCGACCCGCACGGCCTTGCGTGCGTCGAGGGTGATCTCGGTACCGCCGTCGCGGACGGTGACCTCGGGAGCGAGCATCGAGAAGTCGTCGAAGGGGCCGCCGTCCGAGGAGTTCATGATGACCGACCCGGTGACGCTGTACGTGCCGGCCGGCGCCCGCATGACGTAGGTGCCGTCACCCGCGTAGGCGTGGTCCACCACTCCGTACACATCGGGTACGTCGACCGCGGAGGCGCTGACGCTGGTCAGGGCCGGATCGGCGGGTTCGCCGTCGCGGTCCAGGACGTGGACGGTGAGCGGCACCATCTTCGGCCCGCGGTCGAGGCCCACCGGGACGGCCGCCCGGCTTCCGGAGTCGTCCGTGGCGACCAGGCTGCCGGTGTAGCGGCCCTGCGGCAGACCCGTCGGGTCGAGGGTGACGGTCGTACCGGCCGTGCCGCCGGCGGGAACGTTCAGGCGGGTGTCGGCGACAGTCAGCGCACCCTCCGCCGCGGCGCCGCCGATCCTGCGCAACTCCGGCGCGAGAGTGACGGTGACGTCCTTGTCACCGTTGTTGGCGAAGGCGACCCGCTTGTCGACCGGACCTCCCTCGCCGACCGGGATGGACCGGAAGTCGACATGGGCGGTGGTGGCGACGAGCTGCTGCGCGGTCGCGCGGGCCACGTCCACCCGCCCCGCACCCTGCTCGTACACGGTGAAGCCGTCGTCCTTCGACGTCGACATCAGCGTGGCCTTGAGCCGCGAGCCGGTCCAGTCGGGATGCTGCTGGGCCAGGATCGCCGCGGCTCCGGCGACGTGCGGGGTGGCCATGGAGGTACCGGAGACGGTGGTGTAGTTCTCGTCGACGACGGCGCCCATCGCGGTGCCCTGGGCGCGGGCCGCCGTGATGTTCACGCCCGGAGCGGCGATGTCGGGCTTCAGCGCGCCGTCCACGCGAGGTCCGCGACCGGAGAAGTCCCCGAGCTGGTCGGACTTGTCGGTGGCGGCCACGGTGAGGGCGGCGTCGGCGGCGCCGGGGGCGTTGATGGTGCCCGCGGTGGGGCCGTCGTTGCCGGCGGCGATCACGAACAGTGCGCCGGTGGCGTCGCTCAGCTCGTTCACGGCCTCGGAGAGCGCATCGGTGCCGTCGGAGGGCTGGCCTCCGAGGCTCATCGAGACGATCTCGGCGTCGGCCTCGCCGACCGCCCACTCCATGCCTTCGATGATGCCCGAGGTGTCACCGGAGCCGGAGTTGTCGAGGACCTTGCCGATGGCCAGCTTGGCTCCGGGGGCAACACCCTTGCGCAGGCCGTCGGAGGCGGCGCCGGAGCCGGCGATGGTGGAGGCGACATGGGTGCCGTGGCCATGACCGTCGGCGACCTCCTCGCCCGGCACGAAACTGCGGCTGGTGGTGATCCTGCCGGCCAGGTCGGGGTGGCCGGCGTCGATGCCGGTGTCCAGCACGGCGACCGTGGTGCCGGAGCCGTCCAGGCCCTTGCCCCAGGCTTCCGGCGCGCCGATCAGCGGGACGCTCTCGGCGAGGTTCACCGTGACCCTGGCGTCCAGTTCGACCCTGCGGATGCCCCCCTTCAAGGTCTTCGGGAGCAGATCGCGGCCGGTGGACGCGGCCGTGTCGGCGTCCAGTGTCTTCCAGAAGTCGCGCGCCCCGTCCTTGTCCAGGCGCAGGGCGGCGCCGTTGATGCTGGACAGCGACCTCTTCTCGGTGGAGGCAGGCAGGGCGCGCGCCTCGGCGGTGACTTCGGCCTGCGGGGTCTTGCCCGAGTACCGGACGATCAGCGGCAGTTCACCGGTCGTACTGTCGGCGTACCCGTGCTCGGCGAGGTACTTCACGTCGAACAGCCGGCGCTCCACGATTCCGGCGTCGACGGCCGGCTGGGCCTCGGCGGGGATGACGAAGACTCCGCCGGGACCTGCCTGGGTCCGGAAGAGCGGCATCCCGCCGCCGGGTCTTTCCGTACTGGTCACGGCGTAGGTCCCGGCGGCGTCACGCGTGAGGTGGACGGTGTCGCCGGTGATCAGGGTGACGTCCCAGGTCCGGGGTGCCTGTGTGCCGGTGAAGCGCTTCACATCGGCGTCCGGGGACGGCGCCGGCGCGTCGGCGCCCGCGGCGGGCGGTACGAGGAATCCAGTGGCGAGGGCCGCGAGCGTGACCGCACCGGTCATCAGCCGCCTGCGCGGTCTCGGCCGATGGCGGTCGCTCGGGACGGAGCGGGTGGGACGGGGCATGGGGGGAGTACCTGCCTTCCTGCGCGGAGTGCGCGGTGCGGGGAGACGGTTCGGGGCAACGGGTGGTGACGCCGTTCAGGCGGGCACCCAGCCGTCGTCGTCCGACGGGTCTTCCGGGTCCACGGCTTCGCCCGTGGTGTGGCCGTAGTCGGCGGGGGTGACGTCCGGCGGATCGGCGAAGGCGGCCGTCGTCGCCTCGCTCCGCGGACCGGATGCCTCGGCCGGTGTGGTGGAATCGCTCACGCCTTGCAGCGTCGCAGCGCACGTACGGGTGTGAACACGCGTGAAACCACGTGTTGTTGGGGCCGCGCTACGTGCTCCTGTCCGTGCCGGCTCCCGTACGCGCGCCGCCGTTGTTCGTCCGGCCCAGGTGATGGGCGAGTTCGGTGCGCGAGCGCAGGCCCAACTTGCGCAGCACGGAACGCAGATGGCCCTCCACCGTGCGTACCGACAGGAACAGCGCCTCGCTGATCTCCCGGTTCGTCCGTCCCGTCGTGGCGAGCTCGGCGACCTGCCGCTCGCGCGGTGACAGCCCGTCGCCGTAGCCACGCCGGGTGCGGCGGTGACGTGGGGTGGTGGCCAGCCCGTGATCGCGGGCCGCCTGCGTGGCACGGTCGTGGTCCCAGTGCGCGCCCAGTGCTTCGAAAGCGGCGATCGCCTCCCCCAGCCGGGCCGCTCCCGCCGTATCGCCCGCCGCCAGGTACATCCGGGCCGCCTCCTCCCGGACCTGCGCGGCCGCGTACGGTCTCGGGAATCCGTCGTAGCTCCGGGCCGCCTCGTCCAGGAGACGGGCCGCCGCCGCGAGATCACCGGTACAAGCGGTCAGCAGGCCACGGGCGTGCTGGATCGCCGCGCCGGCGAGGGGCGCCCGGAGAGGCCGCAGGGCTGTGGCGAATTGACGCAGGCGCCGGTCCGCCTCCGCCGTCCGGTCCGCGGCGACGAGCGCGCGCACCAGCGCGGGCAGCGACTGCACCGCCAGCGGCCAGAGGGCCTTCAGTTCCCACAGCCGGAAGGCCTCCGCGGTGTCGTCCACGCCCTGTTGCGGTCGCTCCCGGAGTACGTCCAGGCGCAGCAGGTCCGTCACGATCGGCGGGATCACCTCGTAGGCGTTGGCCGACAGAGCCGTGCCGAGCGCCTCGATGAGGCGGGGCCGCACTTCGCTCGACCCGCTGCGGGCCAGTCGGAGGCTCGCGGCCACGGACTCGGCCGCCACCCACATGTAGCGGCGGTCGCGCAGGTCCTCCAGCAATGCCGCGGCCTCGTCGTCGATGTCCTGCCAGGCGCCCGACGCGTAGTCCAGGAGCAGCGTGATGGCTCGTCGGGCCAGCTCGGCCTGGGACCCGATACGGGCATCGGGCACGATCGCCAGGACCCGGCGCGCGAAATCGTCGTGGCCGGCCAGACATGCCTCGCCCAGCGAGTACAGTGCGCTGCCCTCGGCAGGATGGGTGGGAGAGCCGTCGATGCGGGCCAGGACCAGGTCGGCGGTCTCCTGCCAGCGCGGGTCGCCCCGCAGTACGAGCTGCATCGCCGTCTTCCCCCGGACGAGGGTGGCGGCGCGGGGATCGTCGAGTACCGCTGCCGACGCCAACGCCCGGTCCAGCCAGGCGGCATGCTCGGTGGCGGGTACGTCGGTGCCGATCGGGAAGCCCAGGCCCGCCATGGCGTGTGCCGCCTGCTCCGAGCGGTCCCCGAGATTCTCCACCGCCGCCTTCAGGGCTCCTCTGAGCAGTTCCGGAGCGGCTCCGGCCGCCTCGTACTGGAGGGCGGTCCAGAAGTGCAGGCGGCCTCGTACGTCCCGTGGCACATCGAGAGCCTGTGCCCGCTGGAGCAGGTCGAGGATGTCGGGCGGACGTCGCGCGATGATGGCGAACTGCCCCAGCTTGTCCGTGAGCGCACCACGCCGCTCCGGTTCCGGTTCGGCGGTGCGCAGCACGTCCTCCAGGAGCTGGGCCGCCTCCGTGTGGTCGCCGAGCGCGGCTGCCTGGTCGGCGGCGCGCTCGGCGACGTCGCTCCAGACGTCGTATCGGTGCGCCTCACGCAGATGATGGGCCAACTGGCCGAGCAGGACGGGCGATTGTTGGGCCACGGCGTCCGCGGCCCGGCCGTGCAGGGTCTGGCGACGCGGCAGGGGTATCTGATCGTAGACGGCCTGCAGGGCCAGCGAGTGGCGGTACGCGATCTGGGCGCCCTGCTCCCGTATCAGGCCGGCTGCCAGAGCTTCGGTGAGCCCGTCCGCCGTCGCGTCGGCCGTGAGTGGGCTGGCCGCGGTCAGGGTGCGCAGAGGTACCGGCTCGCCCAGGACCGCGGCGACCTCCGCGACGGTGCGAGCCGTCTGCGAGAGGCGCCCCGTGCGTTCCAGGACCGAGTCGCGTACGCCCACGGGAACATCGAGGGCGTCCAGGGTGCGGCGGGCCCAGCCGCTGCCGCGCCTGACGAGGGTGCCGCGTTCGCTGAGCAGGGCGATCAGTTCACGGATCGCGAAGGGAAGGCCGGACGTGCGTACGCACAGGTACGCGGCGAACTCGTCGGTGATGGGCCGGTCGGCGCCGAGCAGGGCGGTGGCCAGCGCGCCGGTCTCGTCGGCGGTCAGGGAAGGCAGCTCCAGATGGACGTGGAAGAGGCCGTCGGGAAGGCGGGCGGTCACGGTGCGCAGCGTGGCGTCGGCCTCCTCGGAACGGTAGGTCACGATCACGGAGAGCCCGCCCGGAGCGTCGTCGAGGAGATAGCCGAGGAAGTCGACGGTCTGTTCGTCGGCCCAGTGGGCATCGTCGATGACCAGGAGGGTGTCGCCCAGTGCGCCGAGCAGGTCGGTGAGACCGCGGAAGACACGGTGGCGTGCGGCCGCGCGGTCGTCCAGCGGCTCGGGGCCCGGCGGAAGCCGGTGAGCCAGTTCGGGGAGCAGCGGGCGCAGGGCACCGGTGACGGGTGACAGGTCGCGCGCGTCGAGGAGTTCACCAACGGAGCGCAGGGCGTCGAGGATCGGTCCGAGGGGAAAGGGCTCGCGGATGCGGCGGCCCGCACCGGTGAGAATGCGATGCCCGGCCAGACGCGGGTCGGCGAGGAGTTCGGAGACCAGGCGGGTCTTGCCGATCCCCGCCTCACCTTCCACCACGGCGACGCCGGGTGCCCGGAGCACCGCCTCGGTCAGCCGGCGAAGCTGCTCGTCCCTGCCGACAAGAATGGAATCGGCTCGGTGCGCTGGGGTCGGCGGAAGCGGCATCGCGGCAGATCACCTTCACACGAGAGCGGACAGCGGTACGGGGCACGCGGGTCCAGCATCGGCGAGGAGCACGTGCAGGGGGCGAGAGGGAGCGGTGCACCGCTGTGGGGCGCGCCCGCCGCGTCCCAGCAGACCACGCCAGGCGGAGGCGCATTGGCCGAATCCCCTTTCCCGTCGGCCACATGCCTCTTCGCCTCACCGAGGCCACTGTTTCGTCGGGTCGTCGGGAGGCCGGCCTGTCGTCGTCACGGAACGGCCCGGACGCACCTGTCGGAGTGGCCCCACGGACACTCGGCCCGTCCCCGTTCCCGTCCCCCGACCGCCGGAAGTGGTACCCATGGCCGACGCAGCATCCGCTCCCCCGCCTCCCTCGCACCTCCGGCGCATCGTCGCCGCCCATATCCCTTGGCATAATTCGCGCATGTCGAGCCGTGACACCATCCAGTACGCCCCTGACGTGGGCCTCCTCATGATCCCGGGCGACCCGGCGAAGGACCACTCCCCGGGGTTCGCGGTCTTCGACGACTCCGTCCCCGCCCTGCGCGCGTTCGTCCTGGAACGGCTACGGAGGGAGAACATCAGGCCGGTGGCGCCCAAGGCGAAGGACGGTGCCGTCGTACCGGTACGCGTGGGTCTGGTCCCCCGGCCCGACAACGACTACGACACGCGTGCCGTGTCGGTCACCGCCCCGCCCTGCCACGGCGGGTCCGTCCTCGACCGGCACATGGGCTACCTCTACAGCAGCGCCCTGCACGTCACGAGCGAGAGCATCCGCGAGCTCACCGAGGAGACGGGGATACCCGTCGGCTGTCACGGATGGATAGAGCTCTACGACCTCGAGGACGACAGCCGCTTCTACGACGACGAGGGCGGTGAGGACGAGGACGACGCGGACTGGGAACCCAGCCGCCACGAGCTGGTGTCGTGGGCGGAGCAGAAGGCGTTCGGGTACGCGGTCGGTTCGGTCCGGGTCCTGCTGCCCGAGCGTCAGACCGTGCGCGCCCTGGTGGACGACTACCTGACCGCTCACCGGCGGGAGGCCGACCGGTGCGCGGAAAGGGGGCCGGTCCCGTCCGGTGTCGAGCGGGACCTGCGTCGGGCGCTCGCCGAACGGCTCGCCGTCCGGCTGCGCACCGGTCTGAGCCACCGCGCCGCCGGCGGGGCCTGGGGCCGGGAGACCGAGCGCGAGCGCGCGCGTCGGCGCCGGGACGCCGAGGCACGGCCGCTTCTGGATGCCTGGGAGGCGTACCGGACCTCGCCACACGGTTTCCGTGACCTGCGCGCCGTCACCCGGTCCGTCTTCCACCACACTCGGATCCTCATCCTGGACGGATCAGGCGTGGAGGTGGGGCAGTACCACGAGCCGGACGGCCCGCTCACCCTGGTGGATGAGCGGGTGCGCGCCGAGGCGCTCGACGCGCTGCGCGCGCACGGGGTGGACGTGGACGCTCCCGAGGACCTGGAGTCCCTCGACGGCTTCCCGGACGCCGTGGTCGTCGCGGGCGGGGACAAGTGGTCGATCCGGCTCTCCAGGCCAGGTGTGCCCCGGAGTCGACTTCCCGAGGCCGGCTGGTTCGACCCGAACTCGGGCTCGCTCACCGTGTACGCTGCGTCGCTCGCCGAGCCGTTGACGGTGTTGCTGCACCGGCACGGTGTGCGTCCCCTGCTCGTGACCTGGGGCACTCCGCACGAGGAGGTGGAACGGCACAACCTCCGTGCCGCGGTCGCGCCGGCCGAGATCAGCCCCCTCAGCAGCTACAGCCGGGTGACGGCCGCCGCGCAGCGGTTGATCCCGGAGCTCCATCGCCGGTGGCTCAACGCGAAGCCCGACGACGGGGAGGCGCTCGCCGCTCGGGCCGGCAGCCTGCTGCCGCCGCTCATCGACGACGCGGCGGAGAACGCGTACTACCGGCGAGCCCTGGAGGCGCTCTTCGGCGCGGCCGTGAACCTGGCCGAGCGCGGGCCGTGCCGGCTCTGCGGGCGCTCCGCTCAGTCGGCCCGCCCAGGGCTGTTCTACTGCCACGGCTGCTGCGCCCTGGCGAGGGGCGGAGTGCTGCGGGACACCGGAGTGGACGGGGCATGGACGGAGGCGACCGCGTACGCGCTGCGCAGGCTGGCGGAGGCCGAGTTCTCCGGGCCGCCGTCCCTCACCCAGCTGGACCGTGTCGGAGTTCCCTTCGAGGACCACGCCCTGGTCGACGAGGTGCTGCTCTGCCGTTTCCTGCTGCCGCGCCCCGGCTCCGCGGTGCTGAGCGCGCGCCCGCTCCGCCCGGCCCGCACCTGGACGGAGTGGCTGGCGCACGCGGGGCTCCTCACGGACGGGGTCCGTACCTCGTTGGGTACGACGACCAGGGCCACGGACGGGCATCTGTGCCGCTCCCTGTTCGAGCGGCACGTGGACGACTTCCTCCACCACCGGGGCGTGACGCACGAACCGGAGCCCGCCTATCCGCGGCACCCGGAGCTCAACACGACCGGTCTGCGGGCGGACTGGCGCCTGGCGGACGGCACGTTCGTCGAGGCCCTGGGCCTCATGACGCAGGATGCGTACGCCGCGAAGGTCGCCCGCAAGCAGGAACTGGCCCGCCACCACGGTCTGCGGCTCGTCACCGTCACGGCCGAGGACCTGAACCGCCTGCCGGAGATCTTCGCGGACTGGCTCCCCAAGGGCACGGTCGGCTGAGGACGGAGAAAGCCGGTTCCGTCGACTCGGAAGAGAGCCCGAGGCAGCAATCCGACCAATGAACCCCACCATGGCAGGGAACGTCATCGCTCACCGTGTGTCGCCCTCACCAGGGCACTGCATGTTGCCCTGGTCGTCCGACAGCCAGGCACGGCTACCTGATCTCGTTGCCGAGCCGGAGCCCACCTGCCAGTGGTGCGAGACGAAGGAGAATGCGTCATGACTCACCGATCGCGCCCCCGCGTGCACCTACTGACCGGCGGGTCCGACTGGGAACAGCGGCAAGCCACCGTGAAGTCGGCACCGTTCAGCAGACGGCAGAAGGAAGCTCGCAAGCCGCTGCTGGCGCTGATGGAGGAGCTGCGCGAAGCCGTCGAGAGAGGAGACTGGGCCTCCGCCCGCGCGGCCCGGTCGGCGGCCTGGGGCGAGGTGAACCGCCTCGCGGACAACCTCACGACGGAGGAACGCAAGCATCTGTGGCGGTACAAGCGACGCATCGTCGCCGGTGACCAGCATTAGCTACTTTGTGCAGGTCCTTACGGGCCTTCTTGTACGAGGTGGTGCCCCAGTGTGCGCACCATGCATGCGAACACAGGGCGGTACTCGGGTGAGAGCACCTTGACCTTTGATTGGACCCTGGCCGGATCTCGGTTTCGGGTTCGTGAAGATGGCCGGCGGCCACCCTGTCGGGGACGTAGGCCATGAGCTCGGACGTCCGGGGAGATCTCGAGCGCCTCCCGGATCTGCTGCTCGGTGTGGAGCGGGCCGCCGAAGTCGTTGGACTGCTCGGCACGGGCGTCAGCAGCACCCACCCCGGCACGGTGACCGCCACCGACATCCCGGTCGCCCTCTCGAATCGGTGGAGCACCGCCGCCAGTGGCGACGCCCAGCTAGCTATCACCACCGCCAGCTGGAACCGACCGCCGGCGACACCCTCGGCGACCACGGAGTCACCCGCCGGCAAGCTGGGGGCAAGGAACCCGGTGTTGACAAACACCGGGGTTCTGGGACGCTCCGAGAAGGAGATGGACAAAGCGACCGTGAGGCCGCCGGAAGCTGTCTCGGGTGGGTGCCACCGAGTACAGGAGTCGGGCATGAAACGTGTACTGCGGCTCGTCGTCGCGACCTTGGTCATGTGGGCCGGTTCGGTCGCCTTCCTGGCCCCGCCGGCCAGTGCGGGCGTGCTCGACATGACATGCACTCCGCCGACGAGCGTCCTCAACAGCTACAGCCCCGCGCTCACCCTCACGCCGCAGACCGTGACCGTTTCGACGACCGCCCTCTACGGGCCCTGCGTCTCGGCCTCGCATCCGGACATCACCTCAGGAACGCGCAGCGCGTCCGCGCTGACCACGACCAGCTGCGCCGACCTGCTCGGGCCAGGCACGTTCACATACACGATCACCTGGAACACCGGGCAGACCAGCACCCTCAGCACCAACTACACCCGGGTCGCGGCCGGTGGCGTCTACACCGTCACCGCCACCGGAGTCGTCACCGCCGGAGTGTTCGCCGGAGATACCGTCGTGGTCAACTACACCGGAGTGTCCACCGACATCACCCTGTGCACCCTCGGTCTCGGGACTGTCTCCAGCCTCTACCTCCCGGCGGGCACCCTGGAGCTCACGTCGCTGTGAAAGGGCCGGGCCACTGAGAGGCGGACGCAGCGGTGCGGGTGGCAGGGCCAGCGCCTGATGAACCGGCCGTTGGCCACGGTGCAGTTCGCGCCGGCGCTGTCGTTGGTGTCGTCGGGATTCGCCGGGCTGCTGCTGGTGCGAGTGGCAGTGGCCGGAAGGGCGCCCGCGGTGAGGACGCCGGTCTTCGCGGTGAAGGTGCTGGACGTCGTGGCGGTGGGGATGTGTGCGTGAGGCCGTTTGCCGACCTGCATGCAAGGCAGCGAGAGTACGGCCCCACGCACAGGATGTGTCAGCTGTCCGCGCTGCTGCCGGCCACGACGCAGGACTGGCTGTTCTCCCAGCCCCAGCCGTCACCATCGGGGTCCGACGAGCTGCCGTTGACGCAGTACGGGTAGCCATTGGGAGCTCTGCCGTCGTCGGTCCCGCCACCGCTGTCGGCGCTGCTGCCCGGGACGACGCAGGACTGGCTGTTCTCCCAGCCCCAGCCGTCACCGTCGGGATCGGACGAGTTGCCGTTGGCGCAGTACGGGTACCCGTTGGGTGCGGTGCCGCTGCCTGTGTCGCCGTCACCCGGCTCACCACCGTCGCCGTAGACGGTGGCAGTCTTGGAGGTGGCGGCGATGCCGTTGGCACCATTGATGAAGCGGTCGCCCCAGGTGGTCAGAGAGTCCGCGTCGAAGCCGTTGACCATGTCGAGGTACTCGACGCCGCTGCCGTTCCCGCTCCAGGACCAGCCGATGTAGCCGACGCCCAGTGACTGGGCTGTCGCCATGATGGCGTCCTCGTCCGGGTTGCCGTCGCTGTGCTGGTCGCCGAACTCGCCCACAACAACGGGGAGTTTGTTGTCGGTGAAATGGTGCAGGTAGTCCTGCACCTCGGCGGCGGTGTCGTACACGCCGTACATGTGAATCGAGAAGATGGTGTTGCGATCGGGGTCGGACGCGAAGACCGAGGCCGCGTTGTCCCTCATGGTCCCCGACCAGTCCTGACCCCAGTTGGGGGCGTCCACCATCAGTGCGTGGTTGATGCCGGCGTTTCGCAGCTTGCTGATCGCGTTCTTGGTGGCACCGGTCCAGGCTGCGGCGTTCGTGTTGCCGTACGGCTCGTTGCCGATGTTGACGACGACGTAGTCCTCCTGTCCCTCCAGCGCGCTCTTCACGCCGATCCAGTAGTCGGCGGCCTTGTCCAGGGTGGTGGCGGCGCCGTCCTCGCCGTAGCCGGTGGTGTCATGCACCTCCAGCACGCAGATGACCTTGGCGGCCTTGCACTGGCCGATGAGGGTGGAGACCTGCGATGCGGTCGTCTTCGTCCAGCGGTCGCCGCTGCCGAGGACGACGCGGACGGTGTTGGCGCCCGTGGCCGCTATGTCGGCGATGGCGGTCGTCTGCTCGGGGTACCAGGCGTAGGCGTGGTTGACGCCGCGCATGACGAACTCGTTTCCGTTCGCCTCGACCACCTGTCCGTTGCTGACACGAATGCCGGTGGGGGCGGCCTCAGCCTCGCCGGCCAAAGGGCCGGTTATCGAGCCCAGCAGGCCCAGGGCGGCGGCGAACGCCATGCCCGCCGTGGTGATCAGGGTGCTTCTCGGCTTTCGCATTTCTCTCCTCGGATACGCATGCGGGTGCGGAGACAGGTACGAAACGGGACGAGGTCACGGGGCGGGCGTCACCCCGTGACAACGATGTCCGACGACGGCATGCCCATGCGGGCGCGCTGGGTGAGCGCCGCCCGCCCTCCGGCGGTGATGTCACCGGAGGACAGGCTTCGCAGACGTCGTGATGGTGGGGGGGCAGCGCCGGGCAACAGACGTCGTCCAGCTGCGACTTCGGCCAGACATGGCTCGAACGGGCCGTCGCCACACCATGAGGCACCGGGTGTTACGTCCCTGTCAATAGCGAGTTCGCGATCCGTCCACCATGCATGAAACCCCTCGTTAAACTAAACCGCTAAACGCGCTGGCCAGACCCGCCACACCCCAAGAGAAAGTCATGGACCTGCGAAAATAGGGGCGGTTGGATTGATTGACAGCCACACGTCATCGCCTTACGTTCCTGCTCGATAAACCGGTACAGGGCAAGAGTTCCCTTGGTCGAGCCGCCGAAGCCGGCCCCGTCCCCCACCGCGCCCTCGAGGCTGCGGACCGCTCCCTTCGGACGAAAGAGACGCCATGCGCAGTCATCCCCCCGCTCGGGCCAGGCGGTACTGGCCCCAGGTGTTCCTGCTTCTGGCCGCATTGGCAGGCACCTGCCTGTCGCTTGTGCGCCCCGCCCCTGCCTCGGCCGCCACGGACTCCTTCGCGACACGGTGCGGGATCCGCTTCTGCCTGGACGGCAAGGAGTACTACGTCGCCGGGGCCAACGCGTACGACCTGTTCACCTTCGGTTCGGGCTCCGGCGACACCGAGACGGAGTACATGGACAAGGCCCGTATCGACGCCCACTTCGCCCGCATGCGCAACGACGGTGTCGACGTCGTCCGGCTCTGGATGTTCAACCACGAGGACTGGCACGGCTTCGAGAAGGCCGAAGGCGTCTACGACGAGCAGCAGTTCGCCCAGTTCGACTACATCATCGAGTCCGCCCGAACCCACGGCATGCGCCTCATGCCCGTGCTGGAGAACTACTGGGAGGCGTACGGCGGGATCGACACCCGGCTCAGGTGGGAGGGCCTGTCCGGCGGGCAGCCGGCCCGCGCCGCCTTCTTCGACAAGGACCGCTGCCCCGGGTGCCTCTCCTCGTACAAGAACTACGTGAGTTATGCACTGAACCGGACGAACCACTACTCCGGCGTCAAGTACAAGGACGATCCCACCATCTTCGCCTGGGACCTGATGAACGAGCCGAGGTACGAGGCCCAGAGCCCGGAGGAGAACGTCGAGGGCACCACGCTGCGGGCCTGGGTCGACGAGATGGGCGCCTTCGTCAAAAAGATCGACCCGAACCATCTGCTCGGCGCCGGCATTGAGGGGCACGGCACCCGGTACGGGTTCGGCGGCGACGAGGGCAACCCCTTCGTGCACCTCCAGCAGTCACCGTATCTGGACTTCACCTCGGCCCACCCGTACCCGACCGAGTCCTGGGCCGACCTGACGCTGGAGGAGACGAAGGAGCTGATCCGGACCTGGATCAGCGACTCCCATGAGAAGGTCGGCAAACCCTTCTTCATGGGCGAGTTCAATGTGCACAACGTGGATCGCGCCGCGTGGTGGAGCGAGATCTACACCGACTTCGAGGCAGCCGGCGGTGACGGGAGCGCCTTCTGGTGGTATCAGGACCGGGAGGTCGACGGAAAGTTCGGCGTCACCCAGGGCGACCCCGAGCTCGAGGTCTTCCGCGCCCACTCCGCCAACATGGCCACCAAGAGCGGACGCACCCCGGCCACCACTCCCTCCCCCACGCCGACCGGCTCCGCGGAACCTAGTCCTACCCCCACCCCCACTCCCGCCCCCACAGCCGCTGCGCCGTGCAAGGTGAGCTACAAGCTCTCCGATTGGGGGACTACGTTCAACGCGGACGTCACGATCCGCAACAGCGGCACCACCGCGGTCGATGACTGGGAACTCTCGTTCGCCTTCCCCGGCGATCAGTCCATCACCCAGATCTGGAACGCGACCCGCGCCCAAGTGGGCCGGAAGGTCACGGCGACCCATCCCACGGGCTACAACACGTCCATCACGCCGGGATCCACTGTGAACTTCGGCTTCAGCGGCACCTCACAGACCGGAACCAACGGCGTCCCGACGGGGTTTGCCCTCAACGGCAGTGCGTGCACCTTGGCCTGAGATCCGGGCGCTCCCTCGCGTTCAACACCAGGACCCGGTTGAACCGAGGAGGCCCTTCATGAGCCGTGTGCCTACGAATTCCGTCGGCACACGGCTCGGCCGCACCTCGCGCGGGTTCCACTCCCTACGCTCGATTTACTAAACATTGACCTTAACTAAACCGTTTACTAGACAACGTTGTCATGAGGGGTCAGAGTGTCCTCCGGAATGACGAATCCCATTGCTAGGAAAGGTGTGTGACGACTGTGTACGCAGCACTGGACATCGGCGGCACGAAGATCGCCGGAGCGCTCGTGGACGGCGCAGGCACGGTGGTGGTGCGTGCGCAGCGGCCGACTCCGGCACGGGAGTCCGCCGGTGAGCTCATGACGGCAGTGACCTGTGTGGTCGACGAGCTGGCGGCCCATCCGATGTGGGACGAGATCGCCTGCTTCGGTATCGCAAGTGCGGGTCCGGTCGACACGGCCGCAGGCACGGTCAGTCCGGTCAACATCCCTGCCTGGCGGCACTTTCCACTGATTGACGAGGTTGCCGCCCGCTCACGGCTGCCGATGGGGCTGAGGCCGGTATTGACCGGGGATGCGGTGGCAATGGCGGCGGCGGAGCACTGGCTGGGCGCGGCGCGGGGGTTCGAGAATGCGCTGTGCATGGTGGTGTCCACTGGGGTGGGGGGCGGCCTGATCCTCGACGGTCGGCCCCACACCGGCCGCACGGGGAACGCCGGCCACATCGGGCACATCACGGTTGACCTGGACGGTTCGCTGTGCCCCTGCGGCGCTCCCGGCTGTGTCGAGGGCTTTGCCAGCGGTACGGCAATAGCCGCACAGGCGCAGGCGGCTGGGTGGTCCGCGCCGGCGGGGGTGGCCCCGACTGCGGCTGCGGTTGCTGAAGCCGCCCGGGCGGGGAACCCTCAGGCGCTGGCAGCATACGAGCGGGCGGCCCAGGCCCTGGCGGCGGCCATTGCGGCGACAGCGGCCATCGTCGAACTGGACATCGTGGTCGTCGGCGGTGGTGTAGCGCAGGCAGGTGACACGCTTTTCACCCCCCTGCGCCGGCACATGGCCGACTATGCGGTTCTCGATTTCACTCGAGGATTGACCGTGGTGCCGGCGCTCCTGGCCCTTGACGCCGGTCTCATAGGGGCGGCGGCTGTCGCGTCTTCGCAGCCGGGCGCGTCCGTCCTGGCGGCGGGGAGGCGACCGTAGCCCTTTCCGCATTGCTTCATCCGTAGAGCTCACGAAGAGAGTGTGGGGGCTGCGCCGCGACCATGGGGTCCGGTCGGCGGGGCCCCGTGAGGGGACCACCGTATGGACTACATGATCAACACCATTCGCAACTACAGCTGGGGATCCACCACAGCCATCGCGGAGCTGACCGGAGTCGAACCGGACGGGACACCACAGGCCGAACAGTGGATGGGAGCCCATCCGACGGCCCCGTCCATAGTCCGTCGACGCGGGGCGAGTCGGCCTCTTGACCAGGTCATCGAAGAAGAGCCGGCTGCCGAACTGGGTGAGCACGTCCTGCGGCGCTTCGGTCCGCGCCTCCCCTTTCTGCTCAAGCTGCTGGCAGCCGAGGCTCCGCTCTCCCTCCAAGTGCACCCGGATCTGGCCGGGGCCGCCGCCGGCCACAAACGGGAGAACGCTCAAGGGATTCCCCTCGACGCCCCGCACCGCAACTACCCCGACAGCAACCACAAGCCTGAAATGATCGTCGCGCTCGGCACGTTCGAGGGTCTCTGCGGTTTCCGCACCCCGTTGGACTGCGCCGGACTGCTGAGTGCGCTGAACGTTGACCTGTTGGATCAACA
The DNA here is from genome assembly GCF_040679335.1 of Streptomyces sp. NPDC052299. NCBI lineage: Bacteria > Bacillati > Actinomycetota > Actinomycetes > Kitasatosporales > Streptomycetaceae > Streptomyces > Streptomyces sp. NPDC052299. Next base: position 129,810 of record NZ_JBFAUP010000017.1, read on the forward strand.
CTGCGCGACGCTGCGGTCGGCGTCGGAGGAGGCCGCGCTGCGGCAGGTCTTCTCGACATTCCTGGCCGAGGGGCCCTCGCTCGTGGACGCCATCACACGTGCTGTGGCGCGCGAAGCGCGAAGGTCCGGCCCCTACCAAGCTGCCTTCGACAGCTACTACTCCATCGCGAAGGCGCACCCGGGAGACCCCGGGCTGCTGCCCGCGTTGCTGCTGAATCACTTCCGTCTCACTCCGGGCGAGGGTCTGTTCCTCGGAGCCGGAATGCCGCACGCCTACATACGGGGCCTGGGAGTGGAGGTCATGGCGGCCTCCGACAACGTCCTGCGCTGCGGGCTGACTTCAAAGCACGTGGACTCCCAGGAACTCCTTCGCGTGATCGCGTTCTCCGCAGCTCCCGTCCGCGCTTTGCGGCCTACGGCCACGGCAACAGGCGAAGAGGTATTTGCCACCCCCGTGGACGACTTCCGCTTGTCGGTCGTCCGGCCTGGTCGGCATGGGGGCGCCGTGAGGCTCGACGCTTTTGCCCCACAGATCCTCCTGTGCACAGCGGGCGCAGTCTCCGTGACTGGTCCGGAAGGCGAACTGCCGCTGCCCGTCGGCAGTTCGGTCTACGCACCGGCCGGCGAACAAGTGACGGTCAGAGGGAGGGGGACCATCTACCGCGCCACCGTCGACGTGAGCTTCCCGTGAGTCACTGGCACGGCACGACCGCCAATTAAAACGAAGCTAAACTCAACCGGTTTCTTCAAGAATGACGAAGTTCCCAGCTCCTTCAGCCTCAACGGTGTCGCCTGTACCACGGGCTGATCCCGTTCTCGGCGTCACAGCCTGCGGAAAGGCTTCGTACGGCGAGGAGCTGTCTCTTTCCGCGCCCCCGATCCGCGGCCTCCCCGCACCGGACAGCACTGCGGCCTCCCCGCCCGGCCCCGGCGGGGAGGCCGCAGTGTGTCGCAGATGTCCTCTCAGCTCCGGGAGGGTGCCTGTGCGGTGGAACCGCGCGGAGTGAGGGACGGGGTCGGCACCTGTACGGGGCCGGTGTGCGCACCCTCTATGAAGGCGAACAGGGTGCGCGCCACCTGGGCCCCGAAGCCGTGCACGTCGTGGCTCATGGCCGACAGCGTGGGATGCGTGATCCGACAAAGTTGGGAGTCGTCCCAGGCGAGCAGCGAGACGTCGTCGGGGACTACGAAGCCCATCTCCGCGGCGACCCCTGCTCCCGCCACGGCCATGATGTCGTTGTCGTACACGATGGCCGTCGGACGGTCAGCAGACATCAGCAGTGAGCGAGTGGCCCGCGCTCCCTCGCTCCCGTCAAAATTTGTCGTAAGCTGCCGGCCCTCTTCCAGCCCCAGTTCCCGGATCGTGGCCGTGAAGGCGCTGGACCGGATGGCGCTGTGGCCGAGACTGACCGGACCTCCCACGCGGGCGATACGCCGGTGGCCGAGTGCCGCCAGGTACCGGACGGCCTCGGCTGCGGCCGTGGCGTCGTCGGTCCACACCGCGGGAAAGGAACCGGTGAGAGACGGATGCCCGACAGCCACCGCCGGCAGCCCGATGGCTTCCAGCGCTGGGACCCTCGGATCGTCTTCGTGGAAGTCGACCAGAATGGCCCCGGCGATCGTCTGGCTGCGCCACCAGGACTTGTAGAGGTCGATCTCCTCGTCGAGATCCCGCACCAGCCGCAGAAGCAGGGAGTACGACCGTTCGGCCAGGACGCTCTCGATACCTGAGATGAAGTCCATGTAGAAGGGTTCAAGGCCCAACAGCCGGGCCGGACGGCACAGAGCAAGACCGACGATGTCCACCCGCTGGCTGGAGAGGCTGCGCGCGGTGAGGTTCGGCGCCCACCCCAGCTCCTTCGCAGCCTCGAAGATCCGCTCGCGGGTGGCCTCCGAAACGCCCCGCTTCTTGTTGAAGGCCAGGGACACGGCCCCCTTGGAGACTCCGGCCCGGGCCGCTACGTCTTTGATGGTGACGCGTGCCGGACTGTTCACTTCGTATCCGCGCAGAACAGGGCGGCCCGAACGTCGTCGGCGGTCACGTCGCCACAGCCGTCGACTCGGATCCGCACCTGCTCACCCGGCAGCAAGGTGGTAAGACCGCGGTCGGCGGACGCGCTGGGGCTCAGCCGGTCCACCTGAAGGAGAAGGTCCCTGACGAGGGTGTGCGCGTTGACCACGACGTCAAGCTTACTGCCGCTGCCAGGGACGGGCTCCACCACTACGTCGAATGCGGGCTGTACGTAGCTGAACTCCTTGTCGGGGACCGGGAACCAGGTGGCCCGCAAGCCGTCCGCGTCGGCGACGAGGAACTCCTTGGCGGTGCATTCGTCCGGCACCAGGCCGGGGAGCACCTGGAGTCTGGCGACGGAACGCGCGGCAACGGTCACCTCGTGAGTGCCGTGGCCGACGGTCGTGCCGTCGGCCTCGACGCGGCGCAGGGTCACCTCGGTACGCCAGGGCGTCGCGGACTGATTGATCACCGCGAGCACGGGCCCCTCGTCGCCCGCGCCCGCGGGTTGCAGCGTCAGCAGCCGGTCCGCGTAAACCCGGCGCAGCTCGTGGTGGAGCGGCTTGAGGCGGCCGTCCCCGTCGATCGCGGCCCAGGAGCTGACCGGCCAGCAGTCGTTGAGCTGCCAGACGACGGTGCCGGCGCAGACCGGCCAGTGGGAGCGCCAGTGCTCGATGCCGGCGGCCACGGCACGGGCCTGGACGACCTGTGTCAGGTAGTGCCAGCGGTCGAAGTCGCCCTCGGGCAGGGCGAAGTGGCGGGCGACCCCGCGGTCGAGCTTGCCGTTGCCGTCCTCGGCCTTCTGGTGGTGGAGCATGCCGGGCGAGTCGGGGGCCAGCTCCTCGTCGGGCAGGGCGCGCCTGAGCGTGGCCAGGGCGGGCGGGGCCTGCCAGCCGAACTCGGAGACGAACCGGGGGACGTTCGCGCGGTACTCGGCGTAGTCCTGGCGGTTCCACACCTCCCAGGAGTGGTAGGTGCCGTGGTCGGGGTCGTTGGGGTGGTGGTCCCACGATCCGGACCAGGGGCTGCCCGCGCTGTAGACGCGGGTGGGGTCGAGTTCGGCGACGATACGGGGCAGCAGGCCGAGGTAGTAGCCCTCGCCCCAGGAGTCACCGGCCAGGCCGGGCTCCCAGTCCCAGTCGCGGAAGCCCCAGAGGTTCTCGTTGTTGCCGTTCCAGAGCACCAGGCTGGCGTGCGGCATGAGCCGGACAACGTTGTCGCGGACTTCGGCCTCGACCTCGCCGCGCAGCGGCTGCTCCTCGGGGTACGCGGCGCAGGCGAAGAGGAAGTCCTGCCAGACCATGAGGCCCAGCTCGTCGCAGGCGTCGTAGAACGCCTCGTCCTCGTAGATGCCGCCGCCCCATATGCGTACCAGGTCGACGTTGGCGTCGGCCGCCTGGCGCAGCCGGGTGCGGTAGCGCTCGGGGGTGATGCGCGAGGGGAAGACGTCGTCGGGGATCCAGTTGACGCCCCGGGCGAAGATCCGCTCGCCGTTGACGACGAGGGTGAAGCCCGTGCCGTGCGCGTCGGGGGTGCGGTCGACCTCGACGGTGCGGAAGCCGATGCGCCGGTGCCAGGTGTCGAGCGGGCCGGCGTCACCGAGCAGGGTGACGTCGAGGTCGTACAGGGGCTGGTCTCCGTACCCGCGTGGCCACCACAGCCGCGGGCCGTCCACGGTCAGCCGCAGCACGGCCTCGTCGCCCTCGAACCGAACCTCCGTCTCCTGCCCCGCCACCGTGGCCCGCGCTCGCAGGACGGTTGCGGTCCCGGCTTCCGTGCGCTCGACCCGGAGGCGTACCTCGACGCTGCCACGGTCCTCGTCCACGGTGACGAGGGGGCAGACGGAGGCGAGGCGGGCGGTGGACCAGTGCTCAAGTCGTACGGGGCGCCAGATGCCGGCGGTGACGAGCGTCGGGCCCCAGTCCCAGCCGAAGCTGCACGCCATCTTGCGGATGTACTGGAAGGGCTCGGGATACACGTTGGGGCGGTCCCCGGTGATCGCGCGGACCGCCTCGGCCTCCTCGTATGCGGAGGTGAAGTGCACCTCCAGACGGCCTGTCAGCCCGGTGGCGTCGAACCGGTAGGTGCGGTGCATGTTCCGGGTCGCCCCCAGTTCCCGGCCGTCGAATGCGATCCGGGCCGCGGTGTCCAGGCCCTCGAAGACGAGGTCGGTGCGCTCGTGTCCGCTCTCGTGGGACACGTCGGTGGTGTAGGTCCAGGAACGCCGGCCGACCCAGGAGACCTCAGTCTCGTTGCGGTCGAGGAACGGGTCCGGGATGACCCCGGCTGCGAGCAGATCGGTGTGGACACAGCCGGGGACCCGAGCCGGGAGCTGATCCTGACCGTGACGCAGGATCCAGCCTTCGGTGAGTGGGGTGATGTCCTTCATGTGCGGCTCCAATCGGCCCAGTACGCACGCTGACAGATGTACGACGCGGCACAACTTAGCCCGCAGATCGATCACTGTCTATAAACCGGTCTAGTCACCCATCGGTAACACGCAGACCCCGTCAAGTACGCGTGACCTGCACACCAACGCCGTTCAGTAACGATTCGGCATCGCCGAGGAAACAAGTGCTTTACCGGTTCACCCCCTCCCTGCCATAGTGCCGACATCCGGCGCAGACCCGAGCCGCCGTCCAAAGGAGCAGGGCACATGGGGAAGACCAGGACACTCGCAGGTACGTTTTTGGCCATCGCGACCATGACGGTCACCGGCTGCAGCGGCAGCGGTTCACCGTCCACCGAGACGGCATCCGCCCCCGCTGACGCCAGCAAGGCGAGCGGCACCATCACGGTCCTCACTCAGCGGACGGACCTGATCAAGAGCGGGGCGATGAATGCCTACGCGGCGGAGTTCAACAAGGTCTACCCCAAGATCAAGGTGAAGTTCGAGGGCCTCACCGACTACGAGGGCGAAGTCAAGATCCGAATGAACACCGACAAGTACGGTGATGTCCTGATGATCCCGGCGGCGGTCGCCAAGAACGACTACCCCAAGTTCTTCGCGCCGCTGGGTTCGTCCATCGAGATGGCGAGCAAGTACCGCTTCAGCGACAAGTCGGAGGTCAACGGCAAGACCTACGGCATCGCCCAGTTCGGTACGGCCAACGGCTTCGTCTACAACAAGGCCCTCTGGAAGAAGGCCGGCATCACCGCCTGGCCGAACTCCCCGGAGGAGTTCATCGCGGACCTGAAGACGGTCAAGGCAAAGACCGGGTCGACCCCTTACTACACCAACTTCAAGGACGGCTGGCCCCTGGTCCAGTGGTCCGCCAACATCGGCTCCGTAACCTGCGACAAGGAGGCCAACAACAAGTTGGCGGGCGCCGTCTCGCCCTGGAAGGCGGGCAGCGAACTCGGAGTGATCGACCACCTGCTCTTCGACATCGTCAAGGACGGCCTCTCGGAGAAGGACCCCAGCACCACCAACTGGGAGGCGTCAAAGAGCAAGCTCGCCAGGGGCGAGATCGGCTCCATGATGGTCGGCTCCTGGGCCATCAGCCAGATGCGGGACGCCGCCGAGAAGGCCGGGAAGAACCCGGACGACATCGGCTACATGCCGGTCCCCGTCCAGCAGGACGAGGGGCAGCAGTGCGCGACGCTCGTCTCGGACTACCAGCAGGCCGTCAACATCCACTCGGACCACAAGGAAGCCGCCCGGGCCTGGATCGACTGGTTCACGGAGAAGTCCGGCTACTCCGCCAAGGAGGGAGCCGTGCCCACCCTGAAGACGGCCCCCATGCCCGAAACCCTCAAGGAATTCGTTGACAACGATGTCACCTTCGTCGAACGCTCCGAGCGCAAGACGGGCGCGGTGAACGACATCGACAACGCCGCCGAGATCGGCCTCAACAAGCCCGACTACCGGCAGAAGCTGATCGACATCGCCCGCGGGGCGCAGAAGGGCAACGCCGAGAGCTACTTCGGCGAGCTGAACAAGAAGTGGAACGACGCCGCGAAGACCGCCGGTTCCTGACCCGGCACGGGCCCCGGCCGGGGGGAGACCGGCCAGGGCCCGTCCCGCGCACACCCGCATGACCGACGCGGACGACGAAAGGCCCGACATGACCGAGACGACCGAGGCGGTGAGCGTGAAAACGCACCGTGCGACGCCCCGCCGGCGCCACCCCTCCCCCAACGGCTTCGGCCCACGGACACGCGGCACCCGGGGCTGGTCGCTCCGCCGTGCCACGCCCTGGCTGTTTCTGGTGGCGCCCCTGGCCCTCCTGATCACGTTCACCTACGTGCCCGTAGGAAACATGATCTATTACAGCTTCACGGACTGGGACGGGGTCAGCCCCGACCGGAGCTTCACCGGAGCGGACAACTACGTCCAGATCTTCACCCGGCCGGAAATCTTCCGGGTGTTCTTCGTGAGCTTCTACTACCTGGCGGCCTCCGCGGTCCAGATCGTGATCGCGCTGTACTTCGCCACGGTGCTCAGCTTCGACCTGCGGTTCCGCAACCTGTTCAAGGGGCTGCTCTTCTTCCCCTACCTCATCAACGGCGTCGCCATCGGATTCGTCTTCCTGTACTTCTTCCAGGACGGCGGCACCTTGGACACCGTGGGCAACGTCCCCGCCAAACGTCCGGAAGTGGTGCCCATGGCCGCCCCAGCAACCTCCCCACCAGCACCCTCGCACCTCCGGCGCATCGTCGCCGCCAGCCTCATCGGCACCACCATCGAGTGGTACGACTTCTTCCTGTACGGGTCGGCGGCCGCGCTGGTCTTCAACAAGCTGTTCTTCCCGGACTCCGAACCGCTCGTCGGCACGCTGCTGTCCTTCCTGACGTACGCGGTCGGCTTCGCCGCACGGCCGATCGGGGCGCTGGTGTTCGGCCACTACGGCGACCGGCTCGGACGCAAGAAGCTGTTGGTGCTGAGCCTGCTGATGATGGGCGGGGCGACCTTCGCGATCGGGTTGCTGCCGACGCACGCGACCGTCGGTGTCGCCGCGCCCGTGCTGCTCACCCTGCTCCGGCTGATACAGGGGTTCGCGCTCGGCGGTGAGTGGGGCGGGGCCGTGCTGCTGGTGTCCGAGCACGGGGACGCGGAGCGGCGCGGGTTCTGGGCGTCGTGGCCGCAGACGGGTGCGCCGGCCGGTCAGCTGCTGGCGACCGGGGTCCTCTCGGGGCTCACCGCGCTGACCTCGGACGCGGCCTTCGAGTCGTGGGGGTGGCGCATTCCGTTCCTGCTGTCGGGGGTGCTCGTGATCCTCGGTCTGTGGATTCGTCTCTCTGTCGATGAATCGCCTCTGTTCAAGGCGGCCCTGGCCCGTGCCGACGAGCGCAAGGCCGCCGCGGGGGCCGCCGAGAAGATGCCGGTCGTGGCGGTGCTGCGGCACCACTGGCGCGATGTGCTGGTCGCCATGGGGGCGCGGATGGCGGAGAACATCAGCTACTACGTGATCACCGCGTTCATCCTCGTCTACGCGACGACCGCGGCCGACCTGAGCAAGCAGACGGCGCTCAACGCCGTGCTCATCGCGTCGGCCTTCCACTTCGCCGTGATCCCGCTGTGGGGCGCGCTCTCCGACCGGGTGGGACGCAAGCCCGTCTATCTGGTGGGCGCGGTCGGTGTGGGCCTGTGGATGTTCCCGTTCTTCGCGCTGATCGACACCCGGAGCTTCGGCAACCTGCTGCTGGCCGTCACGGTCGGGCTGTTCTTCCACGGGGCGATGTACGCACCGCAGGCGGCGTTCTTCTCGGAGCTGTTCGCGACCCGGATGCGCTACTCGGGCGCGTCGATCGGCGCGCAGTTCTCGTCCGTCGCGGCGGGCGCGCCCGCACCGCTCATCGCCACGGCCCTGCTCGCCGACTACGACAGCTCGACGCCCATCGCGCTGTACGTCATAGCCGCCGCGCTCCTCACCGTGCTGGCCCTGGTCTGCGCGAAGGAGACCCGCCACCGGGACCTCGCCGAGGTCGGGGCCGGTGCCACGTCGGAGGCGGAGGTGGAGGCGCCCCGGGACGCCGCGCGCACCGTCTGATCCGGGGTCCGGAAAGCGTGGGAGCCGGGCGGGCGGCCCGGCTCCCACGCTGTAGTCCCTACTGCGGGGCGGTGGCCTCGAACCAGGTGGGTCCGTCGGTCAGCGCCTGCTTGATCCGCAGCAGCGCGAACTCGGCCAGCTCGGGCAGCGCGTCCACGGAGAACCAGCCCACCTCCAGCGACTCGTCGTCGTTGACGCGGGCCGTGCCCCCGGTGGCGCGGCAGCGGAAGGTGATGTCGAGGAACTGGCAGCGGTCGCCGTTCTCGTACTGGATGGGCGGCAGTGCCTGGGTGAGGACGACCCGCTCCGCCACGCAGCGCACGGCTGTCTCCTCGTACACCTCTCGCTCCGCCGTCGCCGCGGGCTGTTCGCCCGGCTCGGAGATCCCGCCGATCACGGACCACTCGCCGGTGTCGGCGCGCCGGCCGAGGAGCACTCTGCCCTCGGCGTCGAAGACGACGGCGGTGACGCCGGGCAGCAGGAGCAACTGCTGCCCGGCGGTGGCACGGATCTCGCGGATGAAGTCAGGAATGGCCATGTGCCGACCCTACGTGGCGTGCCACCCGTTCAGCTGACCCGCCGGGCGCGCACCGCACGGACGCCCGCCCAGCCGAGCGCGCCCAGCGCGAGCAGGATCAGGATGCCCTCGGGCAGCGGCCCCATCCGGGTCGCGGGGGTGAGCGAGGAGCGCAGCGGCACCTCGTCCACCAGGGCGTCCGGGGTGAACATCTTCGTCTTCTCGGCCACCGTGCCGTCCGGGCGGATGATGGCGCTGACGCCGCTGGTGACGGGGACGACGACGGCCCGGCTGTGCTCGACGGCCCGCACCCGGGACATCGCGAGCTGCTGGTACGTCATCTCGCTGCGCCCGAAGGTGGCGTTGTTGCTGGGGACCGCGATCAGCTGGGCGCCGTGCTCGACCGTGTCGCGCACGGCGTCGTCGAACGCGGCCTCGTAGCAGGTGACGAGCCCGGTGTAGGTGCCCGCGAGGTCGAAGACGCCGACCTTCTTGCCGGGGCCGAAGTCGCGCTGCACCCGGTCGACGTCCGAGCTGAAGATGCGGACGAAGGAGCGCATCGGCATGTACTCGCCGAACGGCTGGATGTGCCGCTTGTCGTACGTGGCGACGGGGCCCTTGGCCGGGTCCCACTGGATCAGGGTGTTGCGCAGGGGGCCCTCGTCGGGCTCGACCACGGCGCCGATGACAGTCGGCGCGCCGATGGCCTTGACCGCGTCATCGATGACGATCCGCGCGTCGGGGTTGCGGTACGGGTCGAGGTCGGAGGAGTTCTCCGGCCACAGGACGAGGTCCGGCTGCGGGACCTTGCCGGCCTTCACGTCCCGGGCCAGCTGCTCCGTACGCTTCGCGTGGTTGTCCAGGACCGCGCGGCGCTGGGCGTTGAAGTCGAGGCCGAGGCGGGGCACGTTGCCCTGGATCGCGGCGACGGTCGCGGTGCCGTCCTCGGCCGAGTCGTCCACGAGCGGCAGCGAAGCGAAGGCCGCCGCCACGGGGACGAGGACGGCCGCCGCGGCCACGGCGGCCGCCCCACGGCGCAGCTGACCGGCGGACCGGTAGCGGGCGAAGCGGCGCACCGCCTCGAAGAGGCCGAAGCCGCAGAGCACCACGGCGAAGGAGAGCAGCGGGGTGCCGCCGAGCGCGGCGAGCGGCAGGAAGACGCCGTCCGCCTGGCCGAAGGCGATCTTGCCCCAGGGGAAGCCACCGAAGGGCACCCGGGCGCGGACCGCCTCGTCCAGGGTCCAGACCGCGGCCGCCCACAGCGGTCCTCCAGGGAGCCAGGAGACGGCCGAGATGCCGATGCAGCCGACGGCGACGAACAGCGCCTCGGCCGCGGCGAGGGCCAGCCACGGCACCGGGCCGACCTCCTCGCCGGTCCAGTGCAGCAGCGGCAGCATGAAGCCGAGCCCCGCGAGCAGCCCGAGCCCGAACGCGGCACGGGCGCGGCGCTCGAACAGCACCCAGCCGAGCAGGGCGAAACCGGGCAGAACCAGCCACCACAGGGGCCGGGGCGGGAAGCTGAGGTACAGCATCACGCCGGAGAGGACGGCGGCCCCGGGCCGCGCGAGGCGCTTCGGCAGCCCGCCCGGCCGAGGAGTGGGGGCAGGGCTCTGCGGTTCGCCGACCTGGGCGATGGTGGTGCTCACCCGGCGGAGTCTACGGTGACGGCCGGGCCACGCGGGAGCCCTGTCCCGATGGCGGAATCCCGACCACCGCATCATTTCTCCGCATCTTCCGCCCATATGACCGATGCGGCCGTTAACCTGTGCGCCAGTCCCCCGCCGACGGGCCGGCCCCGGCCCTCGCGTACGGGACGGTCACAGGCCGGGGGACGGACGTGATGGCTGAATCAGCGGGGCGGGGGCCCGAGCGGGGGAACGCCTCCGATGCCGCCGGCGCGCTGATCCTCGCCGCCTGCGCGGTCTGGTCGCTGGTCAGCGCGGCGGGCCGGGAGACCCGGCCCGAAGGCGTGCTGCTCGCGCTGCTGGCCGTCGCGGCGGGCTTCGCCTGCGGGCGCATCTGCGGCACGCTGCTGCCGGTGGCGACCGCCGCGGGCGCCGCGCTGACGGCCCTGCTCCTGGCCCTCCTCTGGCGGCACGGCATGCCGGGCGCGACGGCCGCCGCGGAGCACGCGCCGGGGCAGACCGGGGGCGCCGCGGCGCTGCTGGTCCTCGCCGCCGGGGCGGCGTGCTGCGCGGCGGCCGGGGCCGGGAAGCGGGTGCCGCGTGCGGCCCTGCGGCTGCTGGCGCTGGGCACCGCGGGTGCCTCGCTGGCGCTGGGTTCCGTAGCCGGCTTCGCGGCGGCGCTCGGGGTCCTGGTGTGCTCGCTGGCCGCGGCCCGGACGCCCCGCCGGCTGCTCGGGCTCGGCGCCCTCGCGCTGGTGGCCGGACTGGCCGTCGGCGCCTCGTGGGCCATGGCCGAGGAAGTGCTGCCCGACGGGCTCACGGTCTCGCTGGAGGGGCCGCTCACCCGGAACCGGGTCGAGCTGTGGCAGGACGCCGCCCGGCTCGCGAAGGAGCACCCGGTGCTCGGGATCGGCCCCGGCCGGTTCGCCGAGCTGAGCCCGACCGCGCGGCAGAGCCTCGGTTCGGACGGGAAGCCGCACTCCGCGCCGTGGCAGCAGGCCGCCGAGCAGGGGGTCGTGGGGGTGGTGCTGCTGGGCGCCGCGTTCGGCTGGCTGCTGTACGCGCTGTGGCGCTCGCCCCGGCCCACGGCGGTGGTCCTGGCGGCGGGGGCCACACTCACGGCACTGGCCCTGCTGGCGAGCGTGGGCAACGCCCTGAGCTTCACCCCGGTGACGGCGGGCGCGGGGCTGCTGGCCGGGCTGGCGTCGGCGCGGCGGCCGATCGGCGCGGACGAACCCTGCGAGCCGGACGGGCCGCAGGGCGAGGGCGGGGTCAGGCCCCGGCCGGGAAGCCCGAGGACGGCAGGTGCAGCCGGGCCCGGATGAAGCGCACGCCCGCCTCGGCGTCGTCCACGGTGATGGTGAACGTACGGCCGTCGCCGAGCCGCAGCACCAAGCCCTCGCCCCGGCGCACGACCACGGCCGTGCCCTTCTCGGGGCGCCAGCGGTAGCCCCAGCCGCCCCACTGTCTGGGGTTCACCTGGGGCGCGAAGTCGGCGGCCACCACATGGGTGAGCAGGATGCGGCGCCGTGGGAGGCCCATGTGTCCGCAGCGGACCTCCAGGGCATCGCCGTCGACGCGCACGGCGACGTTCACGAAGGCGAGGGTGCCGAACAGCATGAGCAGGCCGGCGGCCACGCAGCCGATCACCGACATCAGCAGCGGGGCGATGCCTGAGGTCCAGTTGGAGCTGACGGCGAGCTGGATGCCCAGGGCCAGGCAGGCGGCGCCCAGGGCGGCGAGGACCCACTGGGTGCGGTTGGTGGCCCGCCCGACCCAGACCTGCGAGTGGGTGCCGGTTCCGGTGCGCTTCGGTTCTCCGGGGTGCTCCCTCATGCCGAGCAGCGTACTGAAGAACGCGCGTCCGGGGAGGGCTCCGAAGGCTCCGGCCGGCCCCTCGGGAGGTCAGCGGACGGAGCCGACGGCGGCCAGTCCGCGCCCTTCCGGGTAGGCCAGAGCCGCCCGCGGCAGCTCCGAGACGCGCCCGCTGAGGATGACCGCGATGGAGGAGGAGGGTTCGGCCGACGGAGCGGGTTCGGCTCCGATCCGGCGCAGCGCCTGCGCGGCGACGGCCCCGGCGGACCCGTGCAGGACGACCGGGCGCCGGCCGGGCCCGCCGACGGCGTCGCGGATGCGCTCGGCGACGAGCTCGTAGTGGGTGCAGCCGAGGACCACGGCCCGGACGTCGGGCGGGGTGAGCGCGGCGGCGGCGGCGATCGCCTTCCCAATGGCTTCCTCGTCCGCGTACTGCACGGCGTCGGCGAGGCCGGGGCAGGGCACCTCGGTGACGGCGGCGGACCCGGCGAACTCGGCGATCAGTCCGCGCTGGTACGGGCTGCCGGTGGTGGCCGGGGTCGCCCAGATCGCGACGGAGCCGCCGGCCGCGGCGGCGGGCTTGATCGCGGGGACGGTGCCGATGACGGGCAGGCCCGGTTCGAGCTCGGCCCGCAGCAGCTCCAGCGCGTGCACGGAGGCGGTGTTGCAGGCGACGATCAGCGCGTCGGGCCGGTGCGCGGCGGCGGCCCTGGCCACCGCGAGCGCGTGGGCCTGGACGCCCTCGGGGGCGCGGCCCCAGGGCATGTTGTCCGGGTCGGACGAGAGCACCAGATCGGCGTCCGGCCTCAGCCGGCGTACTGCGGCGGCGGCGGCGAGCAGTCCGATTCCGGAGTCCATGAGCGCGATCTTCACCCGGTCACCATAGTCGACCGCCCTTGCGGTCCCCGCTCAGTGGTGCAGACTTCCGCCAATGAGCGCCGTTGCCTGGATCGCCGTGGGTTCGCTTGTCGCATGGGTGTGGCTGCTGCTGGGCCAGGGGTTCTTCTGGCGGACCGACCAGCGGCTGCCGAGCCGGGCGGCCCCGGAACGCTGGCCCTCGGTCGCCGTCGTCGTCCCGGCCCGCGACGAGGCCGCGATGCTGCCGGTGAGCCTGCCGTCGCTGCTGGCGCAGGACTATCCGGGGGCCGCCGAGATCTTCCTCGTGGACGACTGCAGCGAGGACGGCACGGAGGACGTCGCCCGCGCCCTGTCCGTGCGGTACGGGGGCCTGCCGGTGACCGTGGTGTCGCCGGGCGAGCCCGAGCCCGGCTGGACGGGCAAGCTCTGGGCCGTACGCCACGGGATGGCGCTGGCCCGGGCCCGGGAGCCGGAGTATCTGCTGCTCACGGACGCCGACATCGCGCACGAGCCGGACAGCCTGCGGGAGCTGGTGGCGGCGGCGGAGACGGGGGGCTTCGACCTGGTCTCGCAGATGGCGCGGCTGCGGGTGGCGAGCGTCTGGGAGCGGCTGGTCGTGCCGGCCTTCGTCTACTTCTTCTCGCAGCTCTATCCGTTCCGGTGGATCAACCGGAAGCGGGGGCGGACGGCCGCCGCGGCGGGGGGCTGTGTGCTGCTGCGGACGGAGGCGGCGGTGCGGGCGGGGGCCCCGGACTCGATCCGGCAGGCGGTGATCGACGACGTGTCGCTGGCCCGGGCGGTGCGGCGCTCGGGGGGCCGGATCTGGCTGGGGCTCGCGGACCGGGTGGACAGTGTGCGCCCCTATCCGTGCCTGGCCGATCTGTGGCGGATGGTCTCGCGGAGCGCGTACGCGCAGCTGCGGCACAATCCGCTGGTGCTGCTCGGCACGGTGCTCGGACTGGCGCTGGTCTACCTCGCGCCGCCGGTGACTCTGGCCGCCGGGCTGCTGGGCGGAAGTGCGGTGGCGGCGTGGGCGGGGGGCGTCGCGTGGGCGGTCATGGCGGGGACGTACATGCCGATGCTGGGCTACTACCGGCAGTCGCTGTGGCTGGCCCCGCTGCTGCCGTTCACCGCACTGCTGTATCTGCTGATGACCGTCGATTCGGCGGTGCAGCACTACCGGGGGCGCGGTGCGGCCTGGAAGGGGCGTACGTACGCCCGTCCCGAGGCCGCACCGGATCAGTGACTCACCGGCTCCCGGACGGGTTCACTTGCGGCCCGGGGTCCAGTTCATGCCCCAGCCGTAGGCGTAGTCGATGGTGCGCTGCGGGCTGACTCCGCGCTGCGGCACCAGATAGCGGGCCTCGCGCTGCACGGTGAGGTCGTTGCCCGTGTTGGTGATGAGCGCGAGGGCGCAGACCGTCGACGGGACCGTGCACTCGTCCAGCGAGAAGTCGATCGGCGCGCCGTGCTGCGGCTGGAGGGTGACGGTGGCGTGCAGGTCGGCGAAGCTGCGGGCGCCCTCGTAGATGGTGACGAAGATCAGGACCCGGCGGAGCTGCGCCTTGTGGTCGAGGTTGATCGTCAGGTTCTCGCCGGTGGCGACGGCACCGGTGCGGTCGTCGCCGTCTAGGTGGATGAACGGCGGCTGGTGGAGCGCGCCGAAGGCGTTCCCCAGGGCCTGCACGACTCCCTTGCGGCCGTCGGTCAGCTCGTACAGGGCGCAGAGGTCGAGGTCGAGGTCCGAGTGGTTCGCCACGGCGCGGCCCAGCTTGCTGCCCCAGCCCTTGAACTGCTTGCGCACCTCCCAGTTGAGGTTGACGCGCATGGCGCCGGACGTGCCGCCCTGCTTGGTGAGGGAGACGGACGGCGCCTCCTTGGTGAGCGTCACCTTGGTCAGCCGTACGGGCTGGGTGACGGGCGGGGCCGGAGGGGCCGGGGGCGCCGGCGGGGCCATCGGGGGCGCCATGGGCGCGGCGAGCGTCGGCTGCTGCGGCTGCGGGTACTGCGGAGGCGGCGGGGTGGCGGTGACCCGGGGGGGCTGGTGGGGCTGGGGGGCCGGCTGCGGCTGCTGGGGTTCGTCCACGGAGATCCCGAAGTCCGTGGCGAGCCCTTCGAGCCCGGAACCGTATCCCTGGCCGACCGCCCGGAACTTCCAGGCGCCCTGGCGCCGGTAGAGCTCACCGAGGATGAAGGCCGTCTCCACGGTGGCGTCGGAGCTGTCGAAGCGGGCCAGTTCGGCGCCGTTCGCCGCGTCCAGGACGCGTACGTACAGTCCGCTCACCCGGCCGAAGGTGCCGCCGTCGGCCGAGGCGGCCAGCACCACGCGGTCGATGGCCGGCTCCACCCGTGCCAGGTCGACCGCGAGGGTGTCGGTCGCCGCGCCGCCCGCGTTGCGCTTGCCCTCGTGGCGCACCGTGCCGGAGGAGTGGGACGGCTGGTTGTAGAAGACGAAGTCGCCGTCGTTGCGCACCTTGCCCGAGCCGAGGAGAAGAAGCGCGGAGGCGTCCACATCGGGTGTCCCCGGGGCCGTGCGCCACCCCATCTCGACACGCACGGCCTGGGCCGCCACCGGGACATTGGTTCCCTTTTGCATGGTCATGCTCGCCCCCATCACGAGTCCGCTTCCGAGACCTTTCCGGGTCAACCTACTGCCGGGCCCGCCACGGGACCCACCGAGGTACGGATACGGGCGCCCGGACCCGCGGACGCGGCGCCCGCCCGTACGTCGGCCGGATCAGGCGTCGGTGTCCTCCGGCCGCGTGCCCTCCTCGTCGTGGTGGACGACGCCCTTCGCGTCCAGGCGGGGGTGGAGGGCCATCGGCTCCACCATGGTGGCGTCGGAGGGCCGTTGGCTCTCCGGGCCGTCGAGCCCCCAGCGCACGAGGCGCCGTGAGCGGGCGATCCGGCACACGGTGTCGCCGACCACGACCTCGTTGAGCCGCCCCGCGCGCAGCCGGTCGGCCGCCTCGGCCAGGACCTTCATGTCGGCGAGGTCGGGGTGGGTGCCCTCGGCGACGACGCTGCGCGCGTCCACGTCCGGCCCTGCGGTGACCGGGATGGCGCCCGACTGCCGGGGCCTGAACCAGGTCAGCGAGAAGTCGAGGGCACGGCGCGCGTCCTGCGGGGTGGCGTGCAGGCCGCCACCGACTCCCCAGCGCTCGTCGCCGGTCCGTTCCACGACGACGAAGGAGGTCGGCAGGAGCAGGACGTCGGGGTGGGTGTCCACGGCGCGCGCGGAGTCGCGGAGGACCTTGTCGGGATACCGGCTCCCCTTGTACGCGAAGGAGCGCATCGTCAGCATCTCCGCCGCCTGGAGGGGCGTCACGGGTGCGTCCGGGTCCAGGACCAGTCCGTCGTCGACCGCGGCGGTTTCCGTGACGCGGGTCCACTCGGGCAGGGCGGGCTCGGGGTCGGTGGGGCGCGGCAGTTCCACGCCGCCGTCGGGGGCCAGGCCCGCGTACTCCTCGGCGCGCACCACCCGGTAGCGCGTGCCGAGGACATTGACCTCGGACGGCTTCCCGGTCTCCAGCCGGGCCACCGCGCCGAGCAGGGCCCGCCGCTCCGCCTCGGTCTCCGTCTCGTCCTTGGCCCGGAACCACAGCTTGGACTGCAGTTCGTCCCTGGCCTGCTGGGGGCAGCCGCTCGTGATCGGGATGATCACCTTCCACCGCTGTCCGTCGCCCTCGGACTGTGTGGCCACGCCGAACAACGGGCCGCGGACCGCCAGTCTGTTGCGTGACGCGGCGTCGAAGGCGTCGGCCTCGATCGCGGCCTCGACGGGCTCCACCGGAATCCTCACCAGCACCGGCCTGGCAGCGGGGCGCACACCGTGTTTCTTCATGGCCTCATCCTGGCGTCAACGGAGGGCGCGTACGCGGCTTTCGCCGGATCGTCCACCGTAAGTGCCGCCCTGGGTCGACGCGTTGCCCCGCCCGGTCGACAGGGTGTGAGGCTCGGGGCCGAGCCTCGGCTCTCCCGTTCCCTTCATTGCCGCCCGGTGGGCGCACTCACCGGAATTGCAGTCCGGAAATCAGCGGGGCGCTGGAAGCGTGCAAGATCGGCAGTGAATCAAGAGGGGATTCCCCCGGCTCCCACCCCCTGAGGACAACGATGTTTCGCCAGGTCAGAC
Source organism: Streptomyces sp. NPDC052299 (assembly GCF_040679335.1). Lineage (NCBI taxonomy): Bacteria > Bacillati > Actinomycetota > Actinomycetes > Kitasatosporales > Streptomycetaceae > Streptomyces > Streptomyces sp. NPDC052299. The sequence continues at coordinate 146,761 of NZ_JBFAUP010000017.1, forward strand.
AGGTAGGGCGAGGGTAAATCCGATGACCGCAAAATTGGGACTCCCCAATCTGCACATCGTGGGCTTAACTTAGGTGTCATGACCTCCCCCCGCTCCACCTACGGTGGCGGCTACTACGCCGCGCCGTCGTTTGCCGACACCCCGATCTACGACTCCCTGGTCGCGGAGCGGGGCACCCCTCAGATCGCTCCGATCCGAGTGCCCGCCGCCTACGACACCGGCAACAGCTACCTGCCGGCGCTCCCGTCGGCCCTGCCAGCGCTGCCCGCGGCCCCCTCCCAGCCCCAGCAGTCCTACGGCTACCCGCAGCCGGCGGCGCAGCAGGGCTACACACCGATGCAGCCCGCGCAGCTCCAGCACGCGCCGGCGCCGTACATCCCGCAGCAGCCCGCCGGTGGCCGCGGCATGTACCAGACGCCCCCGCCGCAGCAGCAGCGCCCGGCGCCGACCTCGGGCTACGAGTCGATGCGTCCCGCCGCGCCCCGCCCCGTCCCGGCCCAGTCCCCGTACGAGGACCCGTACGGCCGGCCCTACCAGGGCGGCCGGGGCTACTAGACGCTTCGGATCAGGCGGCGCACGGCCCGGGGCGGGGTGCCCGGCAACACGGGTCCGTGCGCCTTTCCGCGCTCCGCGTGACCGGCCCGGGAGGCGCCGGGAACTCACGGGGACGGGCCGCGCGTTGAGCACGGTGGGCCGCCCACACCGCGCGGCCCGGCGCGTGGACGGCACCGTACCGGCGGGGACGGGGGCGGAAGGGGGTGCGGGGACTGTGCGAGCGATGGCGGGTGTCTGGCGCTGGCGCCACAATCCGCTGCGCCGGGCGACGGACCGGTGCGAGGCGTGGCTGGCCCTGACGGCGTTCCTGATGCTGATGCTGGCGGCCCCTGCGGTCGGCTGGCTCTGCGGGGCCCGGACGGACGCGGCGCTCCAGGCGTCGGTGCGCGCCCAGCGGGCGGACCGTCACCTCACGACGGCCGTGGTGGTGCGGCGGGTGGCCGGCGCCCGCTATGCCGCCGATCCCGAGATATCCGGCGGCGCCATGCGGCGGACCGAGGTGGTGGCCCGGTGGCACACCCCGGACGGCGCGGCCCGCACGGCGACGGTGACGACCGCCTCGCGCAACGCGTCGCCGGGCGCCCGGGTCCGGATCTGGACCGACGGCGAAGGCGCCCCGGCGCTCCGGCCGATGGACATGCCGACGGCGCACACGCACGCCGCGCTCGCCGGCTTCGGGGCCGCGATGCTGTCCGCCCTCCTGATCGAGTGCGTCCGCCGCCTGATCCTCCGGCGCATGACCTGGCGGCGGTACGAACGGATCGACCGGGCCTGGGCGGCGGTCGGCCCGGACTGGGGCAGGACGGGCACCGGCAGCTAGGCCGGGAGCCGCGCATCGGGTCAACTCCCAAGGTCCGCGCGCGCTACGGTGGACCGGCCCGCCCGTCGCTCTCCGGCAGGCGGACCCCGGCTGGTCGCTGCCGCGAGGCCGGTGACACGGGCATCACACACGCACGAGGCGGGGGCACGACAGCGCCATGGCACAGGGCACGGTCCAGGTGACGCACACCGGCACATCGCGGTGGCGGCGCCGCACGGGCGAATACGCCTCCCTCACCGCGGCGCTCGAAGCGGCGGCGGACGGTGATGTGCTCACCGTCGCGCCCGGCACCTACCGGGAGAACCTGGTCATCGCCCGCGCGGTCACGCTGCGCGGCCCCGAGGGCTCCGTCGGCTCCGTGCGCATCGCCCCCGCCGACGGGGTGCCGCTGACGCTGCGCGCCTCCGCCGTCGTCCAGGACCTCCACGTGGAGGGGCAGGACTCGGCGGCCCCGGCCGTGCTGGTCGAGGACGGCGCACCGGAGATAGCGGACGTCCGCGTCGTGACCCGCTCGGCGGCCGGTGTCGAGGTGCGCGGCGCGGCCCGGCCCACCGTGCGCCGGTGCACCGTCGACAATCCGGCGGGCGTCGGCATCGCCGTGCTCGACGGCGCGGGCGGCGTGTTCGAGGAGTGCGAGATCGTCTCGGCCGGGCAGTCCGGGGTCGCCGTGCGGGACGGCGGGCATCCCCGGCTGGAGCGCTGCCGGGTCCACCACGCCTCCGGCGCGGGCCTGTCCGTCACCGGCGAGGGCAGCGGCCTGGAGGCGCTGGGCTGCGAGGTGTACGAGATCAAGGGCAGCGGGATCCAGCTGACCGCCCGCGCCTCCGCGCATCTCACCGACTGCACGGTGCACCGCACCTCGGCGGACGGCGTCACGCTGGACACCGACGCGGTGCTCACCCTCGCCGACTGCGACATCCACGACATCCCGGAGAACGCGGTGGACCTGCGTTCGCGGGCGGTGCTGACGCTGACCCGTTCGACGGTGCGCCGCTTCGGCCGCAACGGGCTGTCGGTGTGGGACCCGGGCACCCGGGTGGACGCCAACCAGTGCGAGATCCATGACAGTACGGGCGACTACCCGGCGGTCTGGGTCAGCGACGGGGCGACGGTGATACTGGATGCCTGCCGGGTCCACGACGTGCCGGACGCCCTGTTCGTCCTGGACCGGGGCTCGCGCGCCGATGTCGTGGACAGCGATCTCTCCCAGGTCCGGAACACCGCGGTCTCGGTCAGCGACGGGGCGACCGCGCAGCTGGACGACTGCCGCATCCGGGAGGCGTCGACCGGTGCCTGGTTCCGGGACCACGGCAGCGGCGGCACACTGAACAACTGCACCGTGGACGCCGCGCAGACGGGCGTGATCGTCACCAAGGGCGCCGACCCGGTGATCGAGCGGTGCACGGTGACGTCCCCCGCCGAGGCCGGTTTCTATGTGTCCGCCGAGGGCCGGGGGACGTTCAACGGCTGCCGGGTCACGGGCAGCGAGGGCTACGGCTTCCATGTGATGGAGGGCTGCCGCACGACGCTCACCCGGTGCCGCACCGAGCGGTGCGCGCGCGGCGGTTACGAGTTCCCGGAGGGCACCGGGTCCGGGAACGGCACGGGAAGCGGGCCGGTCGTCGAGGACTGCACGAGCGACGAGAGCGGGCTGCGGACCGCCACTCCCCCGCCGGCCCCCGTCCTGACGGCCACGCAGACCTCGCCCGGGCTGCTCGGTGCGGTCCCCGCGCCGCGCCCCGCGGACCCGGCGCCGCCCGCCGACCCCGCACGCACCTCCGGGGAGGTGCTGGGCGAGCTCGACGCGCTGGTCGGCCTGGACAGCGTCAAGCGGGAGGTGCGGGCGCTCACGGACATGATCGAGGTGGGGCGCAGGCGCCGGGAGGCGGGCCTCAAGGCCGCGTCGGTCCGCCGCCACCTCGTCTTCACGGGTTCCCCGGGCACCGGCAAGACCACGGTGGCCCGGCTCTACGGCGAGATCCTGGCCGCGCTCGGGGTGCTGGAGCGGGGCCATCTGGTCGAGGTGTCCCGGGTCGACCTGGTCGGTGAGCACATCGGCTCGACCGCGATCCGTACGCAGGAGGCGTTCGACCGGGCGCGCGGCGGGGTGCTGTTCGTGGACGAGGCGTACGCGCTGTCGCCCGAGGACTCCGGCCGGGATTTCGGCCGGGAGGCGATCGACACGCTGGTGAAGCTGATGGAGGACCACCGGGACGCGGTGGTCGTAATCGTGGCCGGGTACACCCAGGAGATGGAGCGGTTCCTGACCGTCAACCCCGGGGTCGCGTCGCGCTTCTCGCGCACCATCACGTTCAGCGACTACGAGCCGGCCGAACTGCTGCGGATCGTGGAGCAGCAGTCCCAGGAGCACGAGTACAGCCTGGCGTCGGGCACCGGTGAGGCACTGCTGAAGTACTTCACGGAGCTGCCCAAGGGGCCCGCCTTCGGCAACGGGCGCACCGCCCGCCAGACCTTCGAGTCGATGGTCGAGCGGCACGCCGGCCGGGTCGCCCAGCTCGCCGAGCCGAGCACGGACGACCTCACTCTGCTGTATCCGGAGGACCTCCCGGAACTGCCCTGACGTCCTCGCCGACGGGCTCCGCCTGCTGGGGCAGGACGGGGCCGAGCCGTTCCAGGAGGGCGGCGCGCTCCTCGGCGAAGACGGGGTCCGCCTGGTAGTCGGAGTGGCCGAGCACCGGTTCGGGCAGCGGGTGTTCGGGCGTCCGTCCGTAGACCAGGGGGTCCCTGAGCGGGCCCCGGTCGACCTCGGGGCCGGATTCCTCGCCGAGCCGGATCTCGCCGCCGATGGGGTCGGTGGCCCGCCACAGATTGCGCCAGCAGTGCACGGAGCGGTGCAGCCCGTGGAGCTGCCCGGCCCCGAAGTAGGCCGGGAACCAGCGGGCGTAGAGCCGTTCGATCGGCGATCCGTACGTGAGCAGGGCGACCCGGGAGCGGGTGCGGGCGGGCAGCTGCCAGACGGCCGAGGCCGCGAGGACGCTGCCCTGGGAGTGGCCGGAGATGACGAGCCGGCCCCGGGTGCGGCCGGTCCAGCCGGACATGCGGGACGCCAGGTCGGGGACGGCACGCTCCGCGTAGCAGGGCGGGGCGAAGGGGTGGGCGGCGCGCGGCCAGAACGTACCGACGTCCCAGAGGATGCCGATCGTGCGCCGGGCCGACGGGTCCCGGTAGGCGCGTCTGCCGCAGGCGACGAAGACGAGGAAGCCGAAGCCGATCAGCCAGGAGCCGGTGGACTGCGCCGCCTCGGCCAGCGATTCGAGGAACGGGCCGCTGCCGTCCAGCGCGAGTCCGGGGACCTCCCCGGTGGCCCAGGACCCGGCGACCGCCCCCGCGCCCAGGAACAGGGTGGCGCCGGAGACGATCCCCACCACGCGGGGCGCCGAGTCGGTCAGCGCCGCGGTGGCCCGGATGCGGGCGATCCGCTTGGTCCGCGAGGGATCGGGAAAGGGTTCGCCGTACTCGGCGTCGACCACGGGTTCCAGCCGCCGGGCCGCCAGCCAGGTCCGCAGGCCGAGGACGGCGCCCGGGACCAGGAGCAGCGCCAGGAGGACGGGGATGACCGAAGCCTGCCAGCTCAGCAGCACCGGCGGTCCCTCTATCAGCGCGCTGCGCCCCATGCCCGGGCTGCCGGGTCCGTCGAGCCAGTCGGCGACGCGCTGGGCGACGCCGCCGGTCATCACGCCGCCGAGCGCGCAGGCGAGCATCGCGACGGCCGGCCCGCCGAGGCCGCGCAGGACGGTGCGCGGCTCCGGGCAGCGGCGGTACAGGTGGAGGGAGATCGCCGCGAGGAGGACCACCAGGATGCCCTCGGCGACGCTGACCGCCCGGAACAGCGTGGTGTCACCCGGCAGCCTCCCGGAGGACGTCCAGCCGGGGCGCGACCAGGCGGCGTGGACGGCGGAGAGGACGAGGAGGGTCAGCGCGGCGCCGGGCAGCCAGGTGATGACGGCCCGGTCGAGCCGGTTGTCGAGGCGCCGTTCGCTGCGGCCCCGGCGGCAGACCACCCAGAGCACGGCGACGAGCCCGAGGGCGAGGGCCCCTTCGATGAGCCGGCCCAGGACGGGGGCAACCGGTCCGGTGACGGCGCGGTCGTGACGGGCGGCGGCCTCGGTGACGGCGGCGGCGACGGTGAGGAAGCCTGCCGCGGTGTGGGCGGCGCGCAGCCGGGCGACGAGGCGGCGCCCGTACCAGAATCCGGGCCGTCCGAGCGCGGGGCGGACGGGTTCGGCGGCGGGCGCGGGGCCGCCGTCCTCCTCCTCGTCGTCGTCCGGGTCCGCCTCGGTCAGCGGGCGCTGGGACTCGTAGGCGCTCCAGGTGCGGTTGGACAGGAACCAGAGCAGCCCGACGAGCGCGGTCGGCACCAGCGCGGCCAGCGCGAGGCGGCGGCCGGGCTGGGACCACCAGCCGCCCTGCTCGGCGGAGAGGAAGCCGAGCCAGGAGCGCTTGTCGGAGCAGGCGGCGACGCCCGCGCACTGCCAGGCGGTGAGGTCGAGGGCGACCTCGCAGGCCGCGGCGGTCAGCAGCACGGTGAGGCTGAGCGCGATGAGCCGCACGAGGACGCCGTAGAGCCGGATGGCGCGGGGGCGGCGCCGGGCGGTGGGGCGCATCCAGTGGGCGAGGTTGACCACCATGAACGGGAGCAGCACCAGCCACAGCGCCCGGGAGCCGTTGCCGGAGGTGAGGTTGGACCAGCAGTACGCCTCGGCGATGGGCCGCTCGCTGTACCGCTCGGGGTGCTGTTCGGCGTCGACGTCGGCGGAGCGCCGGTAGATGGCGGCGGTGGCGTCACCGGTGACCCGGACCGTGCGCGGGTCGGTCAGCATGTCCTGGGGGGTGGTCCCGCCCACCCCGTGGACCAGTAATTCCAGCGCGGGGCCCGGGCTGCGCGGGGCAGGGGTGGGAGGGGGCACGTGCGTCTCGCTCTCGGAGGGGGAAGGCGGCTGATGGCCGGTCACCGTTACTGACGACTCTCCCCCGGGCAGCGGCCCGCGACACCGGGCGTGGCAGGATGACTCCGTCGATACGGACTCCTGTACGGCCAGAGGAAAGGGCGAGGCCCGGCGTTGAGCGAGAATCAGAATCTGCTCGCGGAGCAGCGGCGCGCGCTGATCCTTGACGAGGTGCGCCGGCGCGGCGGGGTGCGGGTCAACGAGCTGACCCGGAAGCTGAACGTCTCGGACATGACCGTTCGCCGGGATCTGGACGCGCTGGCCCGGCAGGGCGTGATCGAGAAGGTGCACGGCGGTGCCGTGCCGGTGGTCGAGGCGAGCACCCACGAGCCCGGTTTCGAGGCGAAGTCGACGCTGGAGCTGACGGCCAAGGAGGACATCGCCCGGGCCGCCGCCGCGATGGCGGTGCCCGGCAGTGCGATCGCCCTGTCCGGGGGCACCACCACGTATGCGCTGGCCCAGCATCTGCTGGACGTGCCGGACCTGACGGTGGTGACGAATTCGGTGCGGGTCGCGGACGTGTTCCACGCCGCGCAGCGGCCCGGCTCTCCGGGCGGCCGGCCGGGTGCCGCCACGGTCGTCCTCACCGGCGGGGTGCGGACGCCGTCGGACTCGCTGGTCGGTCCGGTCGCGGACCGGGCCATCGCGGAGCTCCACTTCGATGTGCTGTTCCTCGGGGTCCACGGGATCTCGGTGGAGGCAGGGCTGTCCACGCCGAACCTCGCGGAGGCGGAGACGAACCGCCGGTTCGTCCGGTCGGCGCGCCGGGTGGTGGTGGTCGCCGACCACACCAAGTGGGGCACCGTCGGTCTCAGCTCCTTCGCCTCATTGGACGAGGTGAGCACGTTCGTCACGGACGCGGGGCTGCCCGCGGGTGACCGGGCGGAGATCGAGGAGTATCTGCCGGGGCTGCTGGTGGCGGGCGACGCCGCGCCCGCCGAGGGCTGAGCGTTCCGCTCCGCTCGCTCCACCGCTCCCACGTTCTAGGATCGCGGTGTGGCCGTGTTCCGGATCGAGCGTTTCTCCTCCTTGCCCGCCGCCGAGTCCTGGCGCCGGGTGACGGACTGGGAGCGGCATGCCGCGCAGGTGCCACTGACCACGATCACGGTCCCGACGGGACTCCCGACCCGGGTCGGTACGGTCTTCGTGGCGCGCACCGGGGTGGGTCCGCTGGCGTTCGACGATCCGATGGAAGTGGTCCGCTGGTCGCCGCCGGCCGGGAGCCGGGCGGGCATGTGCCGGCTGGAGAAGCGCGGCCGGGTGGTGCTGGGCCGCGCGTCGATCGATGTGTATCCGAACCGGGCCGGCTCCCATGTGGTGTGGGTGGAGGAGCTGAGCGTACGGCTGCTGCCGCGCTGGGCCGATCCGGTGCTGGCCGGTGCCGGGAAGCGGGTGTTCGGCCGGGTGCTCGACGCCATGCTGGACCGCCCGACGGGCCCGTACGGCTGAGCGGTCACTCCTTCGGCCAGCCGCCGGTGGCCAGGAACCGGTCGATGGTCCGGGTGTACGGGGCGATGTCGAGGCCCTGCGCGGCCAGCCAGGCGTCGGAGTAGTACTTGTCGAGGTAGCGGTCGCCGGGGTCGCAGATCAGGGTGACGACGCTGCCCCGCTCGCCCCGGGCGACCATCTCGGCGATCAGTTTGAAGGCGCTCCACAGCCCCGTGCCGGTGGAGCCGCCCGCCTTGCGGCCGATGGCCCGTTCCAGGGCGCGCACGGCGGCGACGCTCGCCGCGTCCGGGACCTTCATCATCCGGTCGATGGCGCCGGGGACGAAGCTGGGCTCCATCCGGGGCCGGCCGATGCCCTCGATGCGGGAGCCGCAGTCGCTGGTGGCGTCGGGGTCGTGGTGCGTCCAGCCGTCGAAGAAGCAGGAGTTCTCCGGGTCGGGCACGCAGATCCGGGTGTCGTGCTGCATGTAGTGCACGTAGCGCGCGATGGTCGCCGAGGTGCCGCCGGTGCCGGCGGTGGCGACGATCCAGGTGGGCTCGGGGTAGCGTTCGAGCCGCAGCTGCTGGTAGACGGACTCCGCGATGTTGTTGTTGCCCCGCCAGTCGGTGGCCCGCTCGGCGTAGGTGAACTGGTCCATGTAGTGGCCGCCGGTCTCGGCGGCGAGCCGCGCCGATTCCTCGTACATCCGGCGCGAGTCGTCCACGAAGTGGCAGCGCCCGCCGTGGAATTCGATGAGCCGGCACTTCTCCGGGCTGGTGGTGCGGGGCATCACCGCGATGAACGGAACGCCGATGAGTTTGGCGAAGTACGCCTCCGAGACGGCGGTCGAGCCGCTGGACGCCTCGATGACCGGCTTGCCCGGTCTGATCCAGCCGTTGCAGAGTCCGTAGAGGAAGAGCGAACGCGCCAGCCGGTGCTTGAGGCTGCCGGTGGGGTGGGTCGATTCGTCCTTGAGGTAGAGGTCGATGCCCCAGCTCTCCGGCAGCGGGTAGAGCAGCAGATGGGTGTCGGCGGAGCGGTTGGCGTCGGCCTGGACCTTGCGGACGGCCTCCTTGAGCCAGGCCCGGTAGGCCGGGTCGGAGCGGTCGACGTCGACGGTCGGCGCGGCCGCGCCGCCGTGCCCCTGCTCGGTGGTGTCCATCTGCGCGCTTCTCCTCGTACGACGGGTCTCGGCGGGGCCCACGATATGCCCCCCACCTGCACAAACGTTGACTTTGATGGTCCATAGCAGTGCCTTGGTGTCGCGGCCGGACGCCTGCGCCCCCGCACGGCCCGAATGCGCCGTTTACGTACCGTCCCGCTCTGGTGCGCGGGCTCCGGGATGGGCACACTTCGTCTCAGAGGCATGACGAAGGGGGCGAAGGGGCCATGTCGGAAACGGAGTTCGGCACGACAGGTGTGACGGAGTTCAGCGCGACCGGTGTGCGCATCGACCGGTGGGCGCGCTCGGTCACCAGGGCGGGGCAGGTGACCGTGAAGGACGGGCGGGTGGCCCTCCTGACGAGCTACGGGCGGGAGATCGACAGCGCGCCGGTGGACACGGTGAGCGCGGGCAGACCGTGGTTCGCGGGGGCGGACGCCACGGTGGCGCGGGTCAACGGGACGCGGTACCGGCTGACCATGCGACGGCCGGACGGCAAACCCGGTGACGCCGCGCCCTCGCACCGGTTCCTGGAGGTGCTGTACAGCGCGGGAGGCCGCCGCTCCTGAGCCCGGCGGGGCGCGGGACACCGCGAGTTGCGGAGCCGTATGCCCTGAGCGACATTGGAGTCACGTCACTCATGGTGTACCGGCGGTGACACTGTGATCCAGGCCGCCGGCCCGGACTCAGCAGCAAGTCATGTGCTGGATCCGTTCCTTCGTCTTCTTCCGGACCTATTTCGGGGAGTCGCAGCCGTGATCAGCGAGCCAAGCAGGCACTGCACGGTGGAGCTCCAGGCCCTGCCGTCGCGGATCGGTCAGGTCCGCAGAATCATCTCGGCGCAACTGCGCTACTGGCATCTCGATTCTCTGATCGACCAGACAGCGCTGGGCGTCACCGAGCTCCTCACCAACGTCCACCGGCACGCGCAGCCGGACAAGTCATGCACCGTCGAGATCGAGCTGCTGCTCGAACGGCTCACGGTGTCCGTCCACGACCACGATCCACGGCTGCCCACCGTGCGCGAGGCCGACGACTCCAGTACGTCGGGGCGCGGGCTCGCGCTGATCGCCGCGGTCAGCGAGAGCTGGGGGGTGCGCCCCCGGGGCGGCGCGGGGAAGGTCGTGTGGTTCACGCTTCCCGCACCGGCACCGCTCGCCCCGCCGTCGCACGTGGTGTACGGGGCGACGACGGACGGGCCGTTCGACCTGAGCGTCCTGAAGCATCTGGAGGGCTCACCGCCCTCGGCGTCCCGGTCGGCCGTGGTGGGCTGACGCGAACGGCCACGACAGAGCGGGGCATCCCCACCGGGGTGCCCCGCTCGCGCATGCGCGACACCCCTCGCCTTTCTGTACCTACTAGTATGTACACTGCCCGTATGAGCACTCCGGACCGTCTGATCGAAGCCACCCGGGAGCTCCTGTGGGAGCGCGGCTACGTGGGCATGAGCCCCAAGGCCATCCAGCAGCACGCCGGTGTGGGCCAGGGCAGCATGTACCACCACTTCACCGGCAAACCGGATCTGGCCCTCACCGCCATCCGCCGCACGGCCGACGAGCTGCGGGAGTCCGTGGACCGGCTGCTCGACGCGCCCGGATCGGCGTACGAGCGGATCTCGGCCTATCTGCTGCGCGAGCGCGACGTGCTGCGCGGCTGCCCGGTGGGGCGGCTGACCATGGACCCGGACATCGTCGCGAGCGACGAGCTGCGGGAGCCGGTGGACGAGACCATCGCCTGGCTGCGCGACCGGCTCGCCGGCATCGTCCGCGAGGGCGTCGACCGGGGCGAGTTCGGCCCCGGCGTGGTGCCCGAGGACATCGCCGCCTCGATCGTCGCGACGGTGCAGGGCGGCTATGTGCTGGCCCGCGCCTCGGGTACGACGGACGCCTTCGAGGCGGGCGCACGAGGACTGCTCAGCCTGCTCACCCCGCCCGCCTGACCCACCGACCGCTTCGGGAGCAAAACGCACATGCGCATCACCAGGAACCGCCCCGACACCGAACCGGGCCCCTCCGCACACTTCAACGGCACGGTGTGGCTGGACGAGATCGCCGCCCCCGAACCGCCCTCCCGGCTGCGGATGTTCAGCGTGCACTTCGCACCGGGCGGCCACACCTCGTGGCACACCCACCCGCACGGCCAGGTCCTGCACGTCACGGAGGGCGAGGGCCTTGTGCAGCGCAGGGGCGGCCCGGTCGAGACGATCCGGGCCGGCGACACCGTATGGATCGAGCCGGACGAATGGCACTGGCACGGGGCGTCACCGCGCACGTTCATGACGCATCTCGCCGTGGTCGAGGCCGCTGCGGACGGCAGCACCATCCACTGGCACTCCGACGCACACGTCGCCGACTACCCGGCGTCCTGAGGAGCCCTTCGATGCATGCCACGCAGTACGAGATCACCCTGCCCGCCGATTACGACATGGACGTCATCCGCCACCGGGTGGCGACCCGCGGCCATCTCCTGGACGACTTCCCGGGGCTCGGGCTCAAGGCGTACCTGATGCGGGAGCGGGGCGCGGACTCCCCGGTCAACCAGTACGCGCCGTTCTACCTGTGGACCCGGCCGGAGGGCATGAACGCCTTCCTCTGGGGCTCCGGATTCCAGGGCATAGTCGAGGACTTCGGCCGTCCCGAGGTGCAGCACTGGACCGGTCTGTCGTACGAGGACGGGCCCGCGTCGTCGGCGCTCCCCCGCTCGGCGACCCGCCACCGCTCGCCCGTAGCGCCGTCGGTCGCCCCGGCGGACGCGGTGGAGGCGGCGCTGGAGGAGAGCCACCGGCTCGCGAGGACACCGGGCGCCGTCGCTTCGGCGCTGGCGGCCGATCCCCGTCACTGGGAGCTCCTGCACTTCACACTCTGGGACCACGAGGCCCCGGCCGCGCCCGGCGAGCGCTACCAGGTGCTCCACCTCAGCCGCCCCGAGCAGGACCGGATCACCAGGGGGCGGCAGTGGTAGCGGTCGTCCGCACCGTCCTCGGGGACATCGCTCCCGGGGAACTGGGGGTCTGCGACGCCCACGACCACCTCTTCCTGCGCAGCCCGGTGCTGCCGGGCCAGGAGCTGGACGACCCGGAGTGGGCGGCCGGCCGGCTGCGCGCCTTCCACGAGCTGGGCGGCCGGGCCGTGGTGCAGTGGACGCCGCACGGCATGGGGCGCGGGGCCGGTGCGCTGGCCGGGCTGTCCCGGGCGACGGGCACGCACGTGGTCGCCGCGACGGGGCTGCACCAGGCGGTGCACTACCCGCCGGAACTGCTGGACCGGATCAAGGACGACCTCGCCGCGCTCTTCGTCACGGAGCTGACCGAGGGCATCGGCGCCACCGGGGTGCGGGCCGGCCTGATCAAGGTGGCCGGCGCCTTCCACACGATCGACGCACACGCCCGGCTCACCATGACCGCGGCGGCCGGGGCCCATCACCGCACGGGCGCGCCGATCGCCGTTCACCTGGAGCTGGGCACGGCCGCGCTCGACGTCCTGGAGCTGCTGTGCGGGGAGTTGGGCGTGCCGCCGCACCGGGTGGTCCTCGGCCACCTCGGCCGCTCCCCGGACGGGGCGGTGCAGCGGGAGGCGGCGCGGGCGGGGGCCTTCCTGGCGTTCGACGGGCCGTCACGGGCGAACCACGCCACGGACTGGCGGCTTCCGGAGGAGCTGGCTGAGCTGGCCGGGGCGGGGTTCACCGGGCAGTTGCTGCTGGGCGGCGACACGACGGTGCCGGAGACGCCGGGCATGCCGTTCCTGCTGCGCCGCCTACGGCCCCGGCTCCAGGAGGTGCTGGGCGCCGACGTCATGGAGACGGTGCTGGTCGCCAACCCGGCCCGGGCGTTCGCGTTCGAGGCGCCGGGGGGCTGAACTCCTCAGGCGAGCGCCCCCAGCGGGTCGTCCAGGACCGGCTGCCAGGCCAGCTCCGCCGCCCCGACCAGGCTGTTGTGGTCGAGGGTGCAGGGCAGGATCGGCACGCTCCCGCTGCGCCCCCACAGGCTGCGGTCGGCCACCACCGCCCGCAGCCGCTCGGGGTCGGCGTCGAGCAGGGCGCGGTGGAGCCCGCCGAGGATGATCCGGTCCGGGTTGAGGATGTTGACGAGACCGGCGAGCCCCAGTCCGAGCCGGTCGATCAGCTCCTCGGCGGCGGTGCGCACGGCCGGGTCCCCGTACTCGTTGCGCAGCAGGTCCCCGGACTGCTTGAGCAGGGACTCCTCGGGGCCCGGGGTGCGCCCCGCGGCGGTGAGGAAGGCGAGTGGGTCGGTCTCCACGTCGAGGCAGCCGCGCCCGCCGCAGTGGCAGGGGCGGCCCTCGGGGTTGACGGTGAGGTGGCCGACCTCCAGGGCGAGGCCCGAACTCCCGGTGTGCAGGCGGCCGTCGAGGACGAGCGCCCCGCCCACGCCCCGGTGCCCGGTGGCGACGCACAGCAGGTGCTGGGCCTCGCGACCGGCGCCGTGCCGGTGTTCGGCGAGCGCGGCGAGGTTGACGTCGTTGCCGGTGAACGCCGGTCCCTCGATGCCCGCTTCGCGCACGCAGGTGGCGAAGATCTCGCGGACCGGGGCACCGGCGGGCCAGGCGATGTGCAGCGGATTGAGGGCGGTGCCCTCCGGCTCGGCGACCGCCGACGGCACCGCGAGCCCGGCCCCGACGCACCGCAGCCCGCTGTCCCGGAGCAGCCGTGCGCAGTGGTCCACGACCTCGCCGATGACCTGGGCCGGGTCTGCGGTGATGGTGACGCAGCCGGGGGCGGTCGCGACGAGCCGGCCGCCGAGGCCGACGAGCGCGGCGCGGAAGCCGTCCGCGTGCACCTGGGCGGCAACGGCCACCGGGCCCGATTCCCGTACGGCCAGCCGGTGCGAGGGCCGGCCCTGCGAACCCGCCGCCGAACCGGGGCTGGAGTCGACCCGGATCAGGCCGAGGGCCTCCAACTCGGCGGCGACCGCGCCCGCCGTCGCCCGGGTGACCCCCAGCTCGGAGGTGAGGACGGCGCGCGTGGGCGCGCGTCCGGTGTGGACCAGTTCCAGGGCGGGTCCGAGCGCGGTGCGGCCCCTCTCCAACTTCGTCCGGGTGGTGGTCGCCTTGCCGTTCATGGGGGCGAGTCTCCCATGATCCGGAGGTGCTTCCGACGCCGTGGTGGCCGACTTGCCCCGGGCGGCGGGCCTCGGTGCGCCCCGGGACCCAGCGCCGGGGACCGGGCGGGGCATCCGTCTTGCACCGGCCGCCGGGCCACCCCTATGCTGAGTTTGTGCCGCAACTAAACAAACTGCGGACGGCACTCCCGGGGGGACTTGGCGGCAACACCGCCCCGCTCTCGTCGGCCCGTCTCCGTACCGCGCTGACCGTGTTCTTCGCCCTCGACGGTTTCCTCTTCGCCGGCTGGGTGGTCCGCATCCCGGCCATCAAGCACCAGACAGGCGCCTCGGCCGCCACCCTCGGCCTCGCACTCCTCGGCGTCTCCGCCGGTGCCGTGATCACCATGACGCTGACCGGCCGGCTCTGCCGCCGGTACGGCAGCCACGCGGTGACCGTGGCCTGCGGCGTTCTCCTCTCGCTCAGCATCGCGCTGCCCGCCCGGACGCACTCCGCCCTTTCGCTGGGGCTCGTGCTGCTGGTCTTCGGTGCCGCGTACGGCGGGATGAACGTGGCGATGAACAGCGCGGCGGTGGACCTGGTCGCCGCCCTGCGCCGCCCCGTGATGCCCAGCTTCCACGCCGCGTTCAGCCTCGGCGGGATGCTCGGCGCGGGGCTCGGCGGACTCGTCGCGGGCGGCCTCTCGCCGTCCGTGCACCTCTCTCTTCTGACCGGAATCGGACTGCTCGTCACCGCGCTCGCCGGCCCGGTCCTGCTGCGGCACCCGGCGCCCGTGACCCCGGAGCGGGCGGATGCCCCGGCCACCCGCTCCGCGCAGCGGCTGTCCGGCCGGGCCCGCAGGGTGGTCCTGCTGTTCGGCCTGATCGCGCTCTGCACCGCGTACGGGGAAGGCGCACTGGCCGACTGGGGCGCCCTCCACCTGGAACAGGACCTGCACGCCCGCCCCGGGGTGGCCGCCGCCGGATACTCGCTGTTCGCGCTGGCCATGACGGCGGGCCGGCTCAGCGGCACGGCCCTGCTCGAACGGCTCGGACAGACCCGCATCCTGGTGGCGGGCGGCGCCACGGCGGCCGCCGGGATGCTCCTGGGCTCGCTCGCCCCGACGCCCTGGCTGGCGCTGCTCGGCTTCGCGGTCACCGGGATCGGCCTCGCCAACATCTTCCCGGTGGCGGTCGGCCGGGCCGGCGAGCTGGCCGGACCCGGCGGGGTCGCCGCGGCCTCGACGCTCGGTTACGGCGGCATGCTGCTCGGGCCGCCCGCGATCGGCTTCCTGGCCGACTGGTTCTCGCTGCCGGTGGCCCTGACCACGGTGGCGGTGCTGGCGGGTGCCGCGGCGGCCCTGGGGTACGGGGCGCGCAGGGCGGCGCAGACCTGACCGCCCGGACCCGGCCGGACGTCCCCCGGGACGCCCGGCCGGCTGGCACAATCCGTCCATGAAGATCACGGATCACATAGCGGCCCTGGCCGCCGAGGGCCGCCTGATGGCGGACGCGGCCGAAGAGGCGGGGACCGGGGCCCCGGTGCCGACCTGTCCCGACTGGCGGGTGGGCGATCTGCTCCGGCACACCTCGATGGTCCACTCCTGGGCCGCGGCCTTCGTGCGCGAGGGCCACACCTCGTACGTCCCCGACGCCGGGGAACCTCGGCTGGACGGCCCGGAGCTGCTGGCCCACTTCCGCGAAGGGCACCGGCTCCTGGTGGAGACGCTGGAGAACGCGCCGCAGGACGTGGAGTGCTGGTCGTTCCTCCCGGCGCCCTCGCCGCTCGCCTTCTGGGCCCGCCGCCAGGCCCATGAGACGACGATCCA
Organism: Streptomyces sp. NPDC052299; assembly: GCF_040679335.1. Taxonomy (NCBI): domain Bacteria; kingdom Bacillati; phylum Actinomycetota; class Actinomycetes; order Kitasatosporales; family Streptomycetaceae; genus Streptomyces; species Streptomyces sp. NPDC052299. The sequence continues at coordinate 162,575 of NZ_JBFAUP010000017.1, forward strand.
CCGGGTGGACGCCGAGTCCGCTCGCGGTGGCGGCCTCTCCCCCGTCGACGCCGGACACGCGCTGGACGGCATCGACGAACTGCTGCGGGGGATGCACGCCCGCCCCAAGAGCCGGGTGCGGACCGGGACCCCGTGCACGCTGCGGATCCGGGCGACGGACACGGACGCCGCGTGGACCGTACGGCTGTCCGCCGAGCCGCCGGTGGCGGTGCGCGAGGAGGCGCCGGACCCGACGTCCTCCGTGGACTGCGAGCTGAGCGGCCCCGCCGGGACGCTCTACCTCGCCCTGTGGAACCGGCTTCCGCTCTCGGAGCTCACGGTGACGGGCGACGAGGCGCCGGCCCGCCTCTGGCGCGACAACTCCTCGATCACCTGGTCGTGACCCCGTAGCGGGACTCAGCCGCGGCGGCCCAGGAGGCCCACGGTGCGGGCCAGTTCCGTGACGGCATGGCGGAAGAAGACCTCCCTCGCCTCCACCACCCCGTTGAACTGGCCGAACACCTCGAAGGAAATCAGCCCGAACAGCTGGGACCAGGCCGCGACGATCGGGGCGGCCACCGCAGGAGCCAGCCCGGGGGACACGTCCGCGGCGATCCGTTCGGCCTCGGGGCGCAGCTCGTCCGGGAGCGGCGGGAGCGCCAGGCCCTCGTCGCGGCGGGCCTCCTCCACGATGGCGATCAGCACCATGCCGACGCGTGCCGCGGGGCCGACGGTGTCCTGCGGCGCCGAATAACCGGGCACCGGCGAACCGTAGATGAGCGCGTACTCGTGCGGATGCGCCAGCGCCCAGTCGCGCACGGCGCAGGCGACCGCGACCCAGCGGGTGAGACCGGTGGCGGGGGCACCGGGTGATCCGGCGGCGCGGTGGGCGCGCTCGGCGGCCTCGCCGACCGCGTCGTAGGCGTCGACGATGAGAGCGGTCAGCAGGTCGTCCCGGCTCGGGAAGTAGCGGTAGAGGGCCGAGGAGGCCATGCCCAGTTCGCGCGCGACGGCGCGCAGCGACAGCTTCGCCGCGCCCTCGGCGGCGAGCTGTTTCCTCGCCTCGTCCTTGATGGCGGCGGTGACCTCGATACGGGCCCGTTCCCTGGCTCCCCGGATGGCGCTCATGGGGCTCAGTCTGCCACGCGTGCAGAGCGGCGACCAATAACGAGAGCACTGCTCTTGCTTTTGAGCGGCGCTCCCTACACACTGATCTCAAGCGAGAGCACTGCTCTCGAAAATGCTTTCTCCACCGTGGGGGTCACACACCATGTCTTCGACGCAGACGCAGCCGTACTACCTGCAGGGCAGCCCGCTCAACGTCCGCTTCAACAGCCTCGTCGGCTGGCTCGCACGCCATGGAATCAGCCTGCTCGGTTCGCAGGAGCTCTCCGTGCGGGGCCGCAAGAGCGGCCGCATGCAGCGCGTCCCGGTCAACCCTCACACCTACGAGGGCGAGCGGTACCTGGTCTCCGCCCGCGGCCACTCGCAGTGGGTGCGCAACATGCGGGCGGCGGGCGGCGGGGAGCTGCGCCGCGGCCGCCGGACGCGGGCCTTCTCGGCCGTGGAGATCGCGGACGACGCGCACAAGGCGGCCGTCCTCCGTACCTACCTGAAGCGGTGGGGCTGGGAGGTCAACCAGTACTTCCAGGGCGTCACGGCGAAGTCCACGGACGCCGAGATCCTGGCGGCCTGCCCGGACCACCCCGTGTTCCGGATCACCGATGCGGGCTGACGCACCGGACGGCGCGTCAGCCCCCGAAGGCCCGCGCTCTAACGGTCCATCGCCGAGAGCGCCCGCTGGGCCAGCGGGTGCGAACGGACCAGTTCGGCCAGCGAGGTCGTGCCGCGCGTGATGCCGGCGAACGCGTTCCACGCGGGGCGGAAGCCCGTCAGGACGGCGTGCAGCAGGCCGGGACGCCGCTCGAACAGCTTCAGCATGCGGCGGCCCACGCTCATCTCGACGCCGAGCCCGGCCTTGATGGCGAAGGCGTAGTTGAGCGCCTGGCGGCGGGCGTCCACCGCGTCGTGCGCCTCCGCGACGCGCACCGCCCACTCACCGGCGAGCCGTCCCGAGCGCAGGGCGAAGGAAATGCCCTCGCGGGTCCACGGCTCCAGCAGGCCGGCCGCGTCACCGCACACCAGCACCCGGCCGCGCGAGAGCGGCGAGTCCTCGCTGCGGCAGCGCGTGAGGTGGCCGGAGGAGATCTTCGGCTCGAAGCCGGCGAGGCCGAGCCGCGCGACGAAGTCCTCCAGATACCGCTTGGTGCCGGCGCCGTCGCCGCGCGCGGAGATCACGCCGACCGTCAGGGTGTCGCCCTTGGGGAAGACCCAGCCGTAACTGCCGGGCATCGGGCCCCAGTCGATGAGGACGCGGCCCGCCCAGTCCTCCGCCACGGTGGGCGGCACCGGGATCTCCGCCTCCAGGCCGAGGTCGACCTGGTCGAGCTTGACCCCGACATGGGCTCCTATCCGCCCGGCACTGCCGTCCGCGCCGACCACCGCGCGGGCCAGGACGGTCTCGCCGCCGGCCAGCACCACGGCGACGGTGCGCCGGTCCGGCACCGCGGCACCGTGCTGCTCCACCCGCGAGACGGTCGCCCCGGTGCGCAGTTCGGCACCGGCCTTCTGCGCCTGCTCGACCAGGCCCGCGTCGAACTCGGGGCGGTTGATGAGGCCGAAGAGCATTCGCTTCGAGCGGCGGGTGCGCGCCAGCCTGCCGTTGAGCGAGAAGGTGACCGCGTGGATCCGGTCCTTCAGGGGCAGTTCGAACCCGGGCGGCAACGCGTCGCGCGAGAATCCGATGATGCCGCCGCCGCACGTCTTGTAACGGGGCAGCTCCGCCTTCTCCAGGAGCAGTACCTTACGGCCGGCGACGGCCGCCGCGTATGCCGCGGAGGCTCCCGCCGGTCCGGCGCCGACTACGACGACGTCCCACACGGACGACTCTTCGTGCTCATGTCCGGCGTCTGCGTTCTCGCTGCTCACGATGTGCTTCTGCTCCCGATCCCACCAGTGGCCCAAGCTGCTCCCGGCATCCTACGGCGCGTTGTGGCCGAGAACCGCTGTGGGAGGATCGGCCGAGTCTCCGACGTGCCCGCGACGCCGCACTCCAGGCGGGCGAGTAACCGGAAACGTACACATAACGTCGCACCTACCAGGAGCGTGCCCCATGACCGGCCACCCGATTCCCGAGACCGTCGCCTCGCTGATGCCCCGCGCCAAGGCGGAGCTCACAGAGCTGGTGGCCTTCCAGTCGGTGGCGGACCCCGCGGTCTATCCGAAGAGCGAGTGCGAGGGCGCCGCCGAGTGGGTCGCCGCCGCGCTGCGTGCCGAGGGCTTCCAGGACGTCGCCCTGCTCGACACCCCGGACGGCACCCAGTCCGTCTACGGCTTCCTGCCCGGGCCCGAGGGCGCGCCGACCGTGCTGCTGTACGCGCACTACGACGTGCAGCCGCCGCTGGACGAGGCCGCGTGGATCTCCCCGCCGTTCGAGCTGACGGAGCGTGACGGGCGCTGGTTCGGCCGGGGCACGGCCGACTGCAAGGGCGGCTTCATCATGCATCTCCTCGCGCTGCGCGCCCTGAAGGCGGACGGCGGGGTGCCCGTATCGGTCAAGGTGATCGTGGAGGGTTCGGAGGAGCAGGGCACCGGCGGTCTGGAGCGGTACGCCGAGGCGCACCCCGCACTCCTGGCCGCCGACACCATCGTGATCGGTGACACCGGCAACTTCCGGGTGGGGCTGCCGACCGTGACCTCGACGCTGCGCGGCATGACGATGCTGCGGGTCCAGCTGGACACGCTGGAGGGCAACCTCCACTCGGGGCAGTTCGGCGGTGCCGCCCCCGACGCGCTCGCCGCGATGATCCAGCTGCTCGCCTCGCTGCGCGCCGAGGACGGCTCGACCACGGTCGACGGTCTGACCGCGGACGAGGAGTGGGACGGGCTGCAGTACCCGGAGGAGGAGTTCCGCAAGGACGCCAAGGTCCTCGACGGGGTGGGGCTCGTGGGTACGGGCACGGTCGCCGACCGGATCTGGGCGCGGCCGTCGGTGACCGTGATCGGCATCGACTGCCCCGCGGTGGTCGGCGCGACGCCCTCCGTGCAGGCGAGCGCCCGTGCGCAGATCAGCCTGCGGGTGCCGCCGGGCCAGGACGCGGAGCAGGCCACGAAGCTCCTGACCGCGCACCTGCTCGCGCACGCCCCGTGGGGTGCGAAGGTCTCCGTCGAGCAGGTCGGGCAGGGACAGCCGTTCCGCGCGGACATCGCGAGCCCGGCGTACACCGCGATGGCCGACGCCATGCGGATCGCGTACCCGGGCCAGGAGATGCAGTCCTCCGGCATGGGCGGCTCGATCCCGCTGTGCAACACCCTGGCCGGGCTGTACCCGGACGCGGAGATCCTGCTGATCGGGCTCAGCGAGCCGGAGGCCCAGATCCACGCGGTGAACGAGAGCGTGTCGCCCGAGGAGCTGGAACGGCTCTCCGTGACCGAGGCGCTGTTCCTGCGCAACTACGCGGCGTCAAAGGCGGTCTGAGACCTCGCCGGGGCCCGGGCTACGCGTTGAGCGAAGCTCGCGGAGAGCGTAGATCCATGCGGTGGCCGGGCGCGTCGTCCTAGGTTCGCCGCATGGATCTCGTAGAGGTGCTTCCGCAGTTGCACATGTTCCGCTTCCCGATCGGCCAGGCGTATCTCTGGCGCGACGGAACGGAGCTGACCCTGATCGACGCGGGCGACGTGAACGCGGCGTCCGCCATCGAGGAGGCGGTGCGGGGCCTCGGCCTCGACCCCGCCGGCATCACCCGGATCGTCATCACCCACGGCCACCGGGACCACTACGGCGCCGCCCAGGAGCTGGCCGACCGCCACGGTGCCGAGATTCTGGCGCACCAGCTGGACGCGCCGGTGGTCCGGGGCGAGGAGGAGGTCGGGGAGCCGGTGCTCCTGGACTGGGAACGCCCGCTGTACGAGCACGCGTTGACCGTTCCCCCGGCTCCCCCGACCCGGGTCGACACCGAGCTGTCCGACGGGGTGGTGCTGCCGTTCGGGGGCGGGGCGCGGGTCGTCCACTCCCCCGGGCACACGCCGGGCTCCATCGGTGTGCATCTCCCCCGGCACGGCGTGCTGTTCACCGGCGACTGCGTGGCCGGGGTGGGGCAGGTGATGCTGGGTGTCTTCAACATCGACCGGGAGCAGGCCGTGGCCTCGTTCCGACGGCTGGCCGAGCTGGCACCGGCCACGGTCTGCTTCGGCCACGGCGACCCCCTCACCGAGGACGCCGCCGCGGTCCTGCGGGCCTCAGCCGACAGGGACGCCGGCCTCCAGGTTGAGCACGGCTGAGCGTTCCCGGGCCCGCAGTGCCCAGCACAGCCGTTCGTAGCGGGTGGGCGGCAGCAGGGTGGCCGCCTCCGCCTCGGTGACGAACCGCCAGCCGCGCAGCTCGGAGCCGGGGAGCAGCAGCCGTTCCGCGTCCGCCCGGGGCAGCAGTCCGCCGTCGAAGAGGAGGCGCAGCCCTCCGTATCCGGGCGGGTCGGGCGCCTCCCAGTCGATGACGAGCAGCTTGGGCACCCGGTCGAGCTGGATGCCGATCTCCTCGGCGACCTCCCGGATGCCGGCCTGTGCGGGGGCCTCGCCCGCCTCCACGACGCCGCCGGGGAACTCCCAGCCGGGCTTGTACGTGGGGTCGACGAGCAGGAACCGGTCGTGCTCGTCGAACAGGAGCACCCCGGAGGCGACCGTCTCCGCCGTGGGCTCGGGGGTCTGGACGATCTCGCAGGCGGGGGCGGCGTCGGTGCGTACGGCCTCCGCGATGCGCTCCGCCGTCTCGCGCGGGGTGAGCGCGCCGTTGTCGATGGTGTGGGCGTCCCCGGTGATCCAGCCGAGGGCCGATCGGTAGGGTTCGATGCGGTCGTACGCCCAGCGGCCGGTCGGGTCCACGCCCTCCGCGTCTCCGGGGAATTCGGCCCGGTGGGCGATGCGCTCGCGCAGGATCGTTTCCTCAGGTGAGAGCAGTACATGGCGCACCGGTATGCGCCGGGCGGCCAGGCCGCCGAATATCTCGTCGCGGTACTCCTGCCGCAGGAGCGTCATCGGCACGACGAGGACGCCGCCCAGCTCGGCGAGGAGCGCGGCGGCGGTGTCCACCACGAGGCGGCGCCAGATCGGCAAGTCCTGGAAGTCCGTCACTTCGGCGAGCTTCTTCTGGGGCAGCAGGCTTCTGAGCCCCGTCCCGGTGAGTTCCGGGTCGTACAAGGTGCTGTTCGGGATCAGATCGATCAGTTCACGCGCGGCGCTGGTCTTTCCGGCGCCGAACGCACCGTTGATCCAGACGATCACGGTTCCCCCTCTTCCGTAGCAGCCCCCTGTGGCTTGCCCGCAACACCCCGCTGCGAAAACCCGCCCGGGGCGATGCGTTACGCGGACGGGCCGGCGGACGCCCTCCCGGGGCTACGGTGTATCGCCCCGCCAGTCCCACTTGTCCGGCTCGTCCGGGCGCGGCCCGTACTCGGCGCGGCCGCCCGGTCCGTACGCACCGATCTCGGTGACCAGGGCGGAGCCGTCCGCGAGGGCCACCTCCGTCCACCCCGTCACGTCGAGGAGCAGGCCGTCCAGGGGTCCGCCGACCAGTTCCCGGTACTGGCGGCCCGGCCGGGGGCCCGGGTCGGGGTCCTCGTGGTCGGCGCCGTACACCCGCCGTCGCATGATCTCGTCCATGCACGCAGGATCGCACCCGCCACTGACAACGGCGGGCCCGCGCGGACCGTGGCGGGCCTCCGGCTTCACGCGATGGTCACAACTCCATCACTTGCGGAGGATTGCCCTCCCATGCGTCCGGCGCCCTGGTTACGGTCGTCCCTCCACACAACCCGGGGGGTCCCATGTCGCACAACCCGTCACCGCAGCCGCCGCCTTGGGGGCCGCCGCCGCAGCCGTCCCCGTTCGGCCCGCAGGGGCCCGGCGGCCCCGGGGGCGGCGCGCCCCGCTGGGCGAGGAAACGCGTCGTCATCCCGGCGGCGACCGTTCTCTTCTTCATCGGCGTGGGCATGGGCGCCGCCGGCGGGGACTCCGGCGGCGCGGACAGGAGCGAGGCCGCGGCGAAGTCCTCGCCGGCGCCGACCGTCACCGCCACGGTGTCGGTCACGCCCGCGCCGGAGCCCGCCGTGACCGAGACGGTGACCGCGAGCCCCAAGGCGGTGCCGACCGTCACGAAGACGAAGACCGTCAAGGTCACCGTCGCGCCCGAGGCCCCCGTCGGCGGCTCGGACGACTCCGCTTCGGACGACTCCGGTTCGGGCGGGGGCGGCTCGGCGTACTACGCGAACTGCACCGCCGTCCGCGCGGCCGGTGCGGCCCCGATCCGCCGGGGCGACCCGGGGTACGGCCGTCACCTCGACCGCGACGGGGACGGCGTGGCCTGCGAGTAGGGCGTGGTGACGGGGTGCCCGGCGGTGCCGCCGGGCGCCCCGTCATCCCTTGCCGGACCCCAGCGTGAGTCCTGCGATGAAGTGCCGCTGGAGCAGCAGGAACACGATGAGCGTCGGCAGCGCGACGATCACCGAACCGGCGGCGAGCAGGTTGTAGTCGGTGAAGAACTGCCCGCGCAGGTTGTTCAGCGCGGAGGTGATGGGCAGTTTGTCGCCGTCGGAGATGAAGACCAGCGCCCACAGGAAGTCGTTGTACATCCAGGTGAACTGGAGCGTGCCCAGCGCGGCGAGCGCCGGGCGGCACAGCGGCAGGGTGATCCGCCAGAACCGCGTCCACACCCCGGCGCCGTCCACCACCGCCGCCTCCAGGATCTCCGGCGGGAGGGTGCGCATGAAGTTGGCCAGGACGAACACGCAGAAGCCGATCTGGAAGCCGATCTGCACCAGCACGACGGCCCAGTAGGAGTCGAACATCGTCATCGAGTCGGACATCCAGTACGGCAGCGGAATCCGGTTGAAGACGACGTACAGCGGGGTGACGATCACCTGCTGCGGAAGCAGGTTTCCGGCCGTGAAGAGCATCAGCAGGACCAGGCCGCCGCGCATGTTCAGCCGGGCGAGCGCGAAGGCCACGAACGAGGCGAGGAACAGGGTGATCAGGACGCCTGGTACCGCGATGATCAGGGTGTTGACGAAGTACTTCGTCATGCCGGAGTCGGTGAACGCCTGCCGGTAGTAGTCCAGTGAGAGATGGCGCGGCAGCGAGAAGTAGCCGTACTCGGAGGTCTCGGCGTACGGCCGCAGCGAGGCGTAGACCGCGAGGAGCAGCGGGGCGAGGAAGGCCAGCGAGACCGCGGTCAGGAAGACGTGCACACCGAGCCGGCCGGGGCGGAGCCCGCGGCGGGCCGCGACGGGGGCGGCGGGTGCCGGGCGTACGGGGGTGGCCCGCGTGGTGGTCATCGGTCTTTCTCCCCTCGGAGCTCCTGGACCAGGTACGTCACCACGAATCCGAGGGAGACGGTCAGCAGGACGACGGCGATCGCGGAGCCGAACCCGATCCTGCTGGCCTCGCCGATGATGTTGTCGGTGACGAGCACGGAGAGCAGTTCGAGGCCGTTGCGGCCGTGGTTGACCGCGTACACGATGTCGAAGGCGCGCAGCGACTCGATGACGGTGATGACGCCGACGATGACGTTGACCGGCCGCAGGGTCGGGAAGACGACGCGGAAGAAGGTCTGCGCCTCGCTCGCCCCGTCGATCGCCGCCGCCTCCTTGAGGGACTGGTCGACGGCCTTGAGCCCGGCGAGGTAGAGGATCATCACATAGCCGGTGTGCCGCCAGGCGGCTGCCAGCAGGACCATCCAGATGTTGAGGTCCGGATCGCCGAGCCAGTCCGTCGGGTTCTCCGTGTCGCCGATGACGGCGTTGAGCGCGCCCTGGTCCCGCGAGAACACGAGCTGGGCGATGAAGCCGACCACCGCGAGCGAGAGCACGACGGGCATGTACAGCGTGGACTGGTAGAAGCGGCTGAATCGCACGCCCCGGTCGATCAGTACGGCCAGGAGCAGCCCGAACGGGGTGGCGACGAGGCCGAGGAAGGCGAGCCAGAGCAGATTGTGCCGGGCGGCCGGCCAGAACTGCGGGTAGTTCGTGAAGAGGTCCGCGTAATTGCGGGTCCCGACCCACTCGATGTCGCCGATCCCGTCCCAGCTGGTGAACGAGAGGACGACGGAGGCCAGGGTCGGGCCCCAGACGATGGCGAGGTCGAGCAGGACGGGCAGACCGAGCAGCACAGCGAGCACGACGAGGTCGCGGCGGGTGTACCGCCGCGTGCCCCGTCGTCGGGTGCGCCTCCCCGAGATGAACGGCACGGTGCGTACTCCCGGTTCAGTCCGAGGCGAAGATGGTCTTCTTCTGCCGTTCGATGTCGTTGACCAGGCCGTCCACGTCGTTCGGGCTGCTGATGAACTTCTGGATCGCGGGGATCATGACCGTCGACGCGAAGTCCGGACGGGTGTCCCGGTCGAGGAACTGCGAGATCTGCTTGGCGCCCGAGACGAGTGCGACGGCCTTCTTCTGGATCGCGGAGTACCCGGAGGTGTCCGCCTCCTCGCTGACCGCGATGTTGTTGGGGTCGCTCTTGAGGTAGATGTCCTCGGCCTTGCCGGTGGCGAGCCACTTCACGAGGTCCTTGGCGCTCTCCAGCGTCTTCTTGTTCTTCAGGTTCTTGGACTTCTTGGCCAGCAGGAACCCGTCGATGGGCGCCTCCACCGCGTCCTGGCCGTGCTCGGGGCTGATCTCGGGGAACGGGAAGAAGTCCAGGTCGCCCTGTTCGTCCTTCGGGAACTGCTGCCCGGGGTGCGGGAGTCCGAGCACGGTCATGCCCGCCTCGCGCTTCTGGAGGCTGGTGGCGGCCTCCTGCCAGGTACGGCCGTTGGCGCCGGGCTGGCAGTACGGGAGCAGGCGCCGCCAGGTGTCGAAGACGTTTCGGACGCGCTTGTCCGTCCAGGCTTCCTCACCGGCCATGAGGCTCTTGTGGAATTCGTATCCGTTGGTGCGCATGTTGATGTAGTCGAAGGTGCCCATGGCGGGCCAGCCGTCCTTGTCGCAGAACGCGATGGGGTCGAGCTTGTCCTTCTTCATCTGCTCGGCGAGCGCCACGTACTCGTCCAGCGTTTTGGGCGCCTGATAGCCGCGCTCGGCGAACAGGCTCTTCCGGTGGAAGACGGCCCACGGATAGTAGTAGTACGGGGTGAGGTACTGCTTGCCGTCCTCGCCGCTGGACTGGTCCTTCAGGGCGTCGGAGAATCCCGTGTAGTGCTGCCAGTTGTCGCTGATGTCGTAGAGCAGGCCCTTCTTCGCGAAGAACTGCATGCGATACCCGGCGAACCACATGAAGACGTCGTCGGGCTTGCCCTGGAGATAGCGGTTGATGTTTTCCTGGAAGGTGTTGTGGTCGACGGTGTTGACCTTCACCTTCCGGCCGTCCGACTGGGCCGCGTACGCCTTGAACGCGTCGGCGAACGCCTTCTTGGGAACGGGGTCGGACGCGTTGGATCCCAGAGTGACGGTCTTGCCGTCCCCGCCCGGGCCACCGCCGCACGCGGTGAGCAGGGCGGGAAGCGTGACCGCGCCGGCACCGAGCGCCGCGCCGCGCAACAGGCTCCGCCGGGACATCCGGTGTCCCGCGACGCTACCGGGCAGATTCGATCTGTCGTACGAGTGTGCCATGACCCCGTCCTCCGGAAGGCAACCGAACACAACCGAACGTGCGCTTGGATCTCACCCCCAACATGGGGCGCAGTCAAGGGTTTTGACGAGATGCAGCCGACCGGACACCCGCCCTCTTCCAACAGACTTCAACACGCTCTAACGTATTCGCTCGTCTTGGTGTGCACATGTCGACACCCGATCCGGCACGAGTACGGAGGAACGTAACGATGCGTCATCTTCCAAGCCGTCCCACCCGAGCGAGCCGCCACAGAGTCCTCGGAGCCCTGACCGCGGGCCTCCTGTGTACGGCGGGGGCCGCGGTGCCCGCCGCCGCACAGTCCCCCGCGCCGGCACCGGCACCGGCCGCCGGCATCCAGGCCGCGAACGGACTGGCCCTCACCCCGCCCATGGGCTTCAACAACTGGAACTCCACGCATTGCCGCGCCGAATTCAACGAGGCGATGGTCAAGGGAATCGCCGACATCTTCGTCGAAAAGGGGCTGAAGGACGCCGGGTACGAGTACGTCAACCTCGACGACTGCTGGGCGGTTCCGCACCGCAACGCGGAAGGAAAGCTGGAAGCCGATCCGGTGCGCTTCCCGCACGGCATCAAGGCGGTCGCGGACTATGTGCACGCGAAGGGCCTCAAGCTGGGAATCTACACCAGTGCCGGTACCAAGACCTGCGACAGCGTGGGGCTTCCCGGGGCGCTCGGCCACGAGTACAGCGACGCGCAGCAGTTCGCCGACTGGGGCGTCGACTATCTCAAGTACGACAACTGCAACAACCAGGGCGTGGACGCCAAGGAGCGCTATACGACCATGCGCGACGCACTCGTCGCGACCGGCCGTCCCATCGTGTACAGCATTTGCGAATGGGGCCAGAACAAGCCCTGGGAATGGGCAGCCGATCTGGGCAACCTCTGGCGCACCACGGGTGACATCAACGACAGCTGGGGCAGCATGCTGTCGATCATGAAGCAGAACCTCCCGCTCGCCGCCGCGGCGGGCCCGGGCCACTGGAACGACCCCGACATGCTGGAGGTCGGCAACGGCGGGATGACGGACACCGAGTACCGCACCCACTTCTCGATGTGGTCGGTGATGGCGGCACCGCTGCTCATCGGTTCCGATCTGCGCACCGCCTCCCAGGAGACGTTCGACATCCTCTCCAACGAGGAGGTCATCGCCGTCGACCAGGACCCGCTGGGCAAGCAGGGCACCGTGCTCTCGTCGGAGGGCGGACGCTGGGTCGTCGCCAAGGAGATGGCGGACGGCTCCCGGGCCGTGGCGCTGTTCAACGAGACCGGCAGCGCCCAGCGGATCGCCACCACGGCCGCCGCGGCCGGTCTGCCGGACGCCTCCGGGTACACCGTGCGCGATCTGTGGGAGCACACCACCCGCAACACCGCGGGCGGCATCTCGGCGACCGTGCCGGCCCACGGCACCGTGCTGCTGCGCGTCGCCGCCGACCCCCGCTGGGCCACGCACCCGCCGGCCGTCGAACTCGCCCTGGAGGGCAGCCCGCTGCTCGAGGCGGGCCGCACCGCAGCCCTGACGACCGAGGTCACCGACCTGGGCCGCACGCCCGCCCTCACGGTGTCGGCCGCGCTCACCGGCCCGGCCGGCTGGCGGGTCGAGTCCGCGTCGGCGACGAGCACCGCGGCGCTGCCCACCGGCCGGGCGCTGGCCACCCGGTGGCGGGTGACGGCCCCCGCGGGGACGGCCCCGGGCACTTACGACCTGACGCTCACCGCCCGGTACGTCTCCCACACCGGTGAGCGGGTCCGGTCCACCGTCCCGTTCCAGGCCCATGTGGTGGTGCCGCCCCCGTCCGGCGGCGGCTACCTCAGCGACCTGCCGCAGCTCAGCGCCTCCAACGGCTACGGCCCGGTCGAGAAGGACACCAGCAACGGCGAGAGCGCCGCGGGCGACGGCCACCCGCTGACCATCGGCGGCCAGGTGTACGCCAAGGGGCTCGGCGTGCACGCGGCGAGCAGCGTCGAGTACTACGCGGGCCGCGCGTGCACCGCCGTGACGGCGCAGGTGGGAGTGGACGACGAGAAGGGCACCAAGGGCAGCGTGGCCTTCGAGGTCTGGGCGGACGGCAAGAAGGCCGCATCCACCGGGGTCCTGACCAACGCGATGGCCCCGCAGCCCCTCTCGGCGGACGTGACCGGGGCTCAGGTCGTCCGGCTGGTGGTCACGGACGGCGGAGACGGCGTCGACTCGGACCACGCGGACTGGGGGGACCTGCGGATCACCTGCTGAGCGGGTCCGCGAGCGGACGGGCGGTGGCGGCCAGCGCGGCCGCCGCCGCACCGACCAGGCCCGCGTCGTTGCCCATGACCGCGGGCACCACCGTCAGATGCTGGACGAAGGAGAGCGTGGCGTACCGGCGCAGGGCCGAGCGCAGGGGCGCGAACAGCAACTCGCCCGCACCGGCCACCCCGCCGCCGATCACCGCGATGTCGATCTCGACCAGGGTCGCCGTCGCCGCGATCCCCGCCGCCAGGGCCTGCCCGGCCCGTTCGAAGGACGCCAGGGCGACCGGGTCGCCGGCCCGTGCGGCGGCCGCGACGCCGACCGCGGTCGCGTCGCCGTCGGGGCCGGGCCGCCAGCCCGCGTCCAGCGCGCGGCGCGCGATGTTGGGGCCGCTCGCGATGCGCTCGACGCAGCCGCGCGCCCCGCACGGGCAGAGGTCTCCGTCGAGGTCCACGCTGATGTGCCCGATGTGGCCGGCGTTCCCGCTGGGGCCGGGGTGCAGGGCTCCGCCGAGGACGAGGCCGCCGCCGACGCCGGTCGAGACGACCATGCACAGCGCGTTGTCATGGCCTCGCGCCGCGCCGAGCCAGTGCTCCGCCGCGGTGATCGCGACGCCGTCGCCGACCAGTGCGACCGGCAGGCCGCCGGTGGCATCGGCGACCCGCTCGACCAGGGGGAAGCCCCGCCAGCCGGGCACGTTGACCGGGCTGACCGTCCCCTCGGCGGCATCCACCGGGCCCGCGCTGCCGATGCCGACGGCCGTCGCGTCGCCCCAGCGCGGGGACGCGGCCAGCTCGGAGAGGACGCCGCCGACCGCCGCCATGACGCGTTCGCCGCTCTCCTGCGCGGGCGTCGGCCGCTGGGCCCGCGCCACGAGCGCGCCGTCCCGGTCCACCAACGCGCCGGCGATCTTGGTGCCCCCGATGTCCAGGGCGGCGACGAGGTGGTTCTGCATCGGTGTGGCTCCGGGTGGTGTGGACGGGACCTGTGGCTCAGGTGCACGGTCTGCCCAGTCTCCATTCCCTTGACAACGTTGTCCAGGGCCTATGCTCGACGCCACACCCTCCGGGACCCCACGGCAGCCGCCGTGGCCCGCGGGACAGCCGACCGACGACAGGACAGCGCACCGTGGCCGAGACCGCCCGTCATCCCGAGCCCCGTTACGGCAACCGGCCGACCATGAAGGACGTGGCCGCCCGGGCCGGGGTGGGCCTGAAGACGGTCTCGCGCGTGGTCAACAGCGAGCCCGGGGTCACCCCGGACACCGAGCGCCGCGTGCAGGAGGCCATCGACGCGCTCGGCTTCCGCCGCAACGACAGCGCGCGGGTGCTGCGCAAGGGCCGGACCGCCTCCATCGGCCTGGTCCTGGAGGACCTGGCCGACCCCTTCTACGGACCGCTGAGCCGCGCGGTCGAGGAGGTGGCCCGCGCCCACGGCGCACTGCTCATCAACGGCTCCAGCGCCGAGGACCCGGAGCGCGAACAGGAGCTGGTCCTCGCCCTGTGCGCGCGCCGGGTCGACGGGCTGATCGTGATCCCGGCCGCCGACGACCACCGCTATCTGGAGCCGGAGATCAAGGCCGGCGTCGCGACCGTCTTCGTGGACCGCCCGGCCGGGCAGATCCAGGCGGACATGGTGCTCTCGGACAGCTTCGGCGGGGCGCGCGAGGGCGTCGCCCATCTGATCGCGCACGGCCACCGCCGCATCGGTTTCATCGGCGACCAGCCGCGCATCCACACCGCGACCGAGCGTCTGCGCGGCTACCACGCGGCGATGGCGGAGGCCGGGATCACCGTTCAGGAGTCCTGGGTCTCGCTGGGCTCCACGGACCCCGAACGCGTCCGGGCCGCCGCCGAGGCGATGCTCGCGGGTCCGGAGCCGGTGACGGCGCTGTTCTCCGGCAACAACCGGGTGACGGTGACGGTGGTGCGGGTCCTCGCGGACCGGGAGCGGCCGGTCGCCCTGGTCGGCTTCGACGACATCGAGCTGGCGGACCTGCTCGGCATCACCGTCATCTCCCAGGACCCGGCGGCGGCGGGCCGCACCGCCGCCGAACACCTCTTCCGGCGCCTGGACGGGGCCGGTCATCCCCCGGCGCGCGTGGAGCTCCCGACCCGGCTGATCGCCCGCGGCACCGGGGAAATCCCGCCGTCCTGAACGGAGTTGGGTACCCTGACGCGCCATGTGGCCGATCGGGGAAGGGTCCGGAATCCGGATGAGGGAACGCACACTGGAGGCTCTCGGTCTCGACGCGGCACCGCGCGAGCATCCGCTGACCTACCCGGGGGCCTGGCCCACCGAGTCGGGTCTGCTGCTCGGGGACACCTATCTGCGGCTGTCCCCCGAGCCGGACACGGGCCTCGATCGGTGGCCGGTGCAGTGCGACGGGCCCGGGAGCGGGGTGCCGCTCGACGAGGTCCTCGCCGGCACGGGTGCGCCGCCGGTCGACGAGCGGACCCCCGTGCTCGCGATCGGGTCCAACGCCTGCCCGGGGCAGCTCCGGTACAAGATGGCGGAACGGGGCCTCTCCGCGGTGATCCCGATGGTCATGGCGCGCGTGACGGGCATCGAGGCCGGCGTCTCCGCCCATGTGAGCCCGCTCGGCTACGTCTCGGCGTCACCGTTCCACGCGCCGGGGCGGACGCGTGACCTGTTCGTCACGTGGCTGGACGCGGTCCAGCTGGAACACGTCGATCACAGCGAGGGCGTCTTCCTCCCGGAGGGCGCGTACGACCGGGTCTTCCTGCCGGCCGACCGCTTCCCCGTGGAGATGCCGTCCGGTGAGCTCCTGAACGGCGTCCACGCGTACGTCCACCGCCTGGGCGTTCTCGCCGACGGGACGGGCGCGCCCTGGACCCATCCCGGGGAGCGGCAGGTGCTCACGGAGCTGATCACCCGGTCGCCGCTGCTGCGCGAGTGGTTCGGCGGCACTCCGGAGGAGTTCAGCGCCCACGCGCTCGGCGACGCCCGGCTCTGCGAGAGGGGCACACGTCTGCTCCGGGACGAGGGACACACCCTGCGCTCCGGACTGGAGTCCCTCGTCCCGGAGCGGGGCCCGTCGGCGCCCGCCCCCGAGCCGCCGGTGAACCCCGCAGGCGAGGGAGTCCCCGCCTGACGCCCGGTCCGGCCGCTACGGCGCCGTGACCGTCAGGCTGCCGCGCCGGGGCGAGGCGAAGGCGTCGAGATCGGCGCGGGTCAGCCCGGTCAGCTTCGCCACCTCGTCGGTGTCCAGGGCGCCGCAGTCGATGCCGCGCAGCAGGTAGCCGCTGAGCGCCTTGGCGGTGGCCGGTTCGTCCATCACGTCGCCGCCGGCCTTGGAGACGTACGCGGCGAGCCGGGCGGCGGCCTGCTCCAGACCCTCGCGGTAGAACGCGTAGACGGCCGCGTAGCGGGTCGGCAGGTGCCCAGGGTGCATGTCCCAGCCCTGGTAGTAGGCGCGGGCCAGGGCGCGCCACGTGAGGCCGTAGTGCAGCCGCCACGCCTCGTGGACCTGCGGGGTGGGGCCGACGGGCAGCACGTTGGTCGAGCCGTCGGAGACGCGCACGCCGGTGCCCGCGGCGGCGACCTGCATGACGGCCTTGGCGTGGTCGGCGGCCGGGTGGTCGCTCGCCTGGTACGCGGCGCTGACGCCGACGCACGCGCTGTAGTCGAACGTGCCGTAGTGCAGCCCGGTCGCCCGCCCCCGCGCCGCGTCGATCATGCGGGCCACGGCGGCGGTGCCGTCGGCGGCCAGGATGGACTGGCTGGTCTCGATCTGGATCTCGAAGCCGATGCGCCCCTCGGGCAGCCCGTGCGCCCGCTCGAAGGCGTCGAGGAGCTGGACGAAGGCGGTGACCTGCTCGGGGTACGTCACCTTCGGCAGGGTGAGGACGAGCCCGTCGGGGAGCCCGCCCGCCCGCATGAGGCCGGTCAGGAAGACGTCCGTGGTCCGGATGCCCCGGTCGCGGACGGCGGCTTCCATGCACTTCATCCGGATGCCCATGTACGGCGCGGCGGTGCCGTCGGCGTACGCCTCCGAGACGAGCCGGGCCGCACGGGCGGCGGCCTCGTCCTCCTCGGCGTCGGAGCGGGGTCCGTAGCCGTCCTCGAAGTCGATCCTCAGGTCTTCGACCGGCTCGCGCTCCAGCTTGGCGCGGACCCGGTCGTGGACGGGCCCGGCCAGCTCGTCCGGGATGCCGAGCACCGCGGCGAGGGCCGCCGCGTCGGGGGCGTGCTCGTCGAGGGCCTTCAACGCCTCGTCGCCCCAGGTGCGCAGGGTACGGGCGGTGAAGACGTCACCCGGTACGTAGACCGTGTGCACGGGCTGGCGGGTGCCGGGGTCGCCCGGGTAGCGGCGGGCGAGTTCGGCGTCCACCGGGGCGAGGGAGGCACTGATCCCGTCGCTGACCGCACCGTCGAGGCTCGTCGCCACCTTCTCCTGCTGACCCATCGTCCGCACCCTCCATGCTCCCGCTATTTCCGCTTCCCGGAAACAACAATCCGTATAGTGAAGCTATAAGGCGCTCGCACCCGAGTCAACGGTGTCCGGAAACGCCGCGGGGCCGCACGGTGCGTTCACCGTGCGGCCCCGGGCCGCTGCTCGTACGAAACCGTCCGGCGATCAGCCCTTGCGGGTGTTGATCTCCTCGGTGAGCTGGGGGACGACGTCGAAGAGGTCACCGACGACGCCGTAGTCCACGAGGTCGAAGATCGGGGCCTCGGCGTCCTTGTTGACCGCGACGATCGTCTTCGAGGTCTGCATGCCGGCCCGGTGCTGGATCGCGCCGGAGATGCCCGAGGCGATGTAGAGCTGCGGCGAGACGGACTTGCCGGTCTGGCCGACCTGGTTGGTGTGCGGGTACCAGCCGGCGTCCACCGCCGCACGCGACGCGCCCACCGCGGCCCCCAGCGAGTCCGCGAGGGCCTCGATGACCGCGAAGTTCTCCGCGCCGTTGACACCACGGCCACCGGAGACCACGATCGCGGCCTCCGTCAGCTCCGGACGGCCCGTCGACTCACGCGGCGTACGCGAGAGCACCTTCGTACCGGTGGCCTGCGCCGAGAAGGAGACCGGTACGGTCTCGACGGCGCCGGCGGCCGCCGCCGGCTCGACCGGGGCCGAGTTCGGCTTCACCGTGATGACCGGAACGCCCTTGGAAACACGGGACTTGGTGGTGTACGAGGCGGCGAACGCGGACTGCGTGGCGACCGGGCCCTGGTCGCCGGCTTCCAGGTCGACGGCGTCGGTGATGATGCCGGAGCCGATGCGGACCGCGAGGCGGGCCGCGATCTCCTTGGCCTCCGCGGAGGAGGACAGCAGCACGGCGGCCGGGGACACGGCGTCGAAGGCGGCCTGGAGCGCGTCCACCTTCGGTACGACCAGGTAGTCGGCGAACTCGGGGGCGTCGGCGGTCAGCACCTTGACCGCACCGTGCTCGGCGAGCACGCCGGCGGTGTCGGCGGCGCCGTTGCCCAGGGCGACGGCGACGGGCTCACCGATGCGGCGGGCGAGCGTCAGCAGCTCCAGGGTGGGCTTGCGGACGGCACCGTCCACGTGGTCGACATAGACGAGAACTTCAGCCATGGGACTTCAATCTCCTGCGTGTGCGAAGTAGACGGGGGTGGGAGGGGACGCCGGTGCTCAGATGAACTTCTGGCCGGCCAGGAACTCGGCCAGCTGCTTGCCGCCCTCGCCCTCGTCCTTCACGATCGTGCCCGCGGTCCGGGCCGGACGCTCC